>WTHH01000191.1 GCA_011523195.1 Verrucomicrobiales bacterium | reverse complement strand
GGGAATCGTGTTCGGTTTTTTAATCGGGATGTTAATGGGCTGCATCTCTCCGATGGAGGCATTTTTACACCCGCCGATTTCCATGTTGGCGAAGGTGCCGCAGACAGCGGCGCTGGCGGTGTACTTCGTGTTCTTTGGCACCGGCATGGAAATGTATGTCGCGATGATTTCGTTCGGCATTATCCCGGCGCTGGCGGTCACGGTGTACCTGGCGATCAAGGACATCCCGTCCGAGATGCTGGACAAGGCGTACACGCTGGGGGCATCCGCTTTTGAAGTGGCGATCGAGGTTGTGTTCAAGCTGGTGCTGCCGAAGTTCATTGACGCGGTGCGGCTGGGTATTGGCCCGGCGATCGTGTTTTTGATCGCCGCTGAGATGGTGGTGGGTGACGTCGGTTTCGGATACCGGATTCGCCTACAGTTCAAGCTCACAAACATGAATGTGGTTTACCCGTACCTTGCGATATTGGCCGGGTTTGGGTTTCTGCTGGATTACGGGTTACGGGCGCTTCAGGCCAAGGTTTGTCCCTGGTACCAGAATGGAGCCAAATGACGGATGCGGAACAAAACGGATTCGGGTTGCAGTGCCAGGAGGTGAGCCATTGGTTTGGCGAAACGAAGGTGTTGTACGACTTGAACCTGAAGGTCAATGCTGGGCAGTTTGTATCGCTGATCGGGCCAAGCGGCTGTGGTAAATCGACCCTGCTGCGGGCGATACTTGGCACGCATCCGCCCAACGAGGGTCGGATTTTGACACTCCAAAACGGGCGCTTGGCCAAGGCGGATCATCCGGGGCGCGACCGGGGCATCGTTTACCAGAAATACTCGCTCTACCCGTTTCTGACCGCGCTGGACAACGTGGCGCTTGGCTTGAAGCTTGACCAGACAACCACGATGTTTCGCTGCTTTAATTGGGCCGGTTGGTCGCGGAAGCGCAGGGAGTTTCGGGATCGCGCCGCGGTCTTTCTCGAGAAAGTCGGGCTTGGCCAAGCGATGAACCTGTACCCGAGCCAGATGTCCGGCGGCATGCAGCAGAGGGTGGCCATCGCCCAGGCGCTGATCATGGAGCCGGAAATCATCCTGCTGGACGAACCGTTCGGTGCTCTCGATGAGGCCACGCGTGAAGAGCTGCAGGAAATGCTCCTGCAATTGTACGAGGAGAACCTTGAGGCCAAGTCGAACGGCGGCAAACCGCCGTACACCCTGATCATCGTGACGCACGAGTTGAACGAGGCGATCCGGGTTGGGGACCGCCTGATCGGCCTCTCGCAGTATTGGGACTGGAAAGCGGCCGGGCACACGACCGGGCCGGGAGCCACCATCGTCTACGATAAACCGGCCCCGGTTTTCCGATCCAATGAACGCCCCAACTACGAGTCGTTCGATGACATCCGGAAGGAGATTCGCAAGTACGTTTACAACACCGAGGTTTTGCAGCCGCGTGACGAGCACGTTTGTTTGAATTTAACCAAGTAATCCATCAGCATCACCGAAGTAGCCATGTCAACCAGCATCAATGAGTTTTTAAGAAGAGCGGGCCGGATCCTCAACGCCGGCCAGTCGCGGGCCTTGATCCTTACAGGAAACATCCACGACGTCTTTCACAACAACAAGGGTAAAAACGACGAGTACTGCTCGCTCGTGGAATACCTGACTGCGAGCTGGAATCTCTCGAGCCTCATCCTCGTAGTGTACGAACTAAACGGGCCGATCCGGTTTATGCGAGACAAGGACTCGGAGAAAGTTCGCAAGGCATGGATTGAGTGGCGCCTTGGCATGAGCGCGGATCAACTTGCCATCAACCGCATGATGGACACCGACAAGGTCGCTGCCGAGGTAGACGAGGTGACCGGCATGTACGACGATTCATTCCAAAAGGCAGTCAGCAACCCGACGCTCGCCCTCGAGTTGATGCGGCAGATGTGCCTCTGCTCGCGAACCAAGGTGGGCGAATCGCAGTTTCTCAAGGAAAACCTGCTGATCATCGTCGAGGGGGCGGACATGCTGCTGCCGGATGCGCCGATCACCAGCCTCAACGACATGGACCGGCAGCGCGTCAGTATTTGTCACGACTGGTTTTCCGACCTTGGCTTCGTCAACGGCGATGACTCGGTGGTGATGATCGCCGAGTCGCGTTCGCAGTTGAACCAGCGAATCGCCCGGCTGCCGCAATTGATCGAGGTCGAGGTGCCTTCGCCCGACTTTGACACGCGCAAACACTTCATCTCCTGGTTTTCGCGGAACGATTCGAAGGATCGCAAGATCCAACTCTGGGGCACGCAGACCGAGTTAGCCGAACTGACCGCCGGCCTCTCACTGCACGCGCTGATGCAGTTGCTCAAAGGTGTGCGTCACGGCCGGGCCAAGCTTGCGCAGGACGAGGTCGTTGCCAAGGTGGAGGACTTCATCAAGAGCCAACTCGGCGAGGAAGTTGTTGAGTTCAAGAAACCGGAGCACAATCTCAAGGACATCATAGGCTTCAAACGGCTGAAGACTTTTTTGAAAAAAGAGGTCATCCCCCGGTTCGGCATGGACAGCGGCGAGGCATTACCCGGCGCGGCGATTGGCGGACCGATCGGTGCGGGCAAGACATTCATCTTCGAGGCGGTCGCCTCCGAGTTGGACATGGTCGTGCTCGTCATCAAGAATCTGCGCAGCAAATACTATGGCGAGACCGACGTCATCTTCGAGCGGCTGCGCCGCGTGCTGATGGCCCTGTCGCGCGTGCTGATATTCATCGACGAGGCCGACACCCAGTTGGGCGGAGTGGGGGCGGACACGCATGAGACCGAGCGGCGGCTCACCGGCAAGATTCAATCGATGATGTCCGACCCGCTGCTGCGCGGCAAAGTCGTCTGGCTGCTGGTCACGGCGCGCATCCACCTGCTCTCGCCGGACATTCGCCGGCCGGGCCGGGTGGGAGACCTGATCATCCCGGTGCTCGACCCCGAGGGCAAGGACCGCGAGGCATTTCTCGACTGGGTGGCCAGCCCGGTGATCAGCGGCAAACTGACCGGCGAGGATCGGGAACGATTTGCGGTGGCCACCGATGGCTGGTCCGCAGCCGGATTTGCGGCGTTGCGCAGCGAACTCAAGGCCAAGGCCAAGCTGCAGGGCACCAAGGGCAAGCTGACTATGGACGAGGTCATTGCCGTGATCGAGGACCTGCTGCCCCCGGCGATCGGCGATACGAGGCGTTATCAGACGTTGCAGGCGCTGGTGAACTGCACCCGGCGCAGCCTGATGCCGAATCCAAAGATCACCGACGAGGAACGAGCCGCTTGGGCGGTCGAAATCCGGCAACTCGAGGCCAAGGGCATCCGATAGCCCTTAACGCTTAGTTTTCAATGGGATTGGGCGTTTTTTTGCGCTTGGCCAAGCGCTTGCCCGGGTCGATTTTCACTTTTTTTTGTTCCGCTTGGCCAAGCGCTAGGCCAGACGGCACAAAAACTCCCGGTTTTCTCGAGTTTTTGGCCTGAAAAAAATTTTTTCAAATTCACGAAAAAGGGGTTGCACCCTAGATTTTTTTTGGTACCTTGCCCGGCCCTTTTCACAAAGTAAAGGGATCAGGTAAGAACCAATTTGGCGACCCGCCGATAACCCGCTTTCCCAGAGTTGGGGAGTTATGGTGGGGAGCGTCACCGCCCCAGTCGGGCACTTAGTTGTATGCCAGTCAAGAGTTTCAACCCTGTAACGCCGTCTCGACGTTACATGACTGTTTCATCGTTTTCAGAGATTACGAAAACGAAGCCGGAGAAGCGTTTGGTCAAGACCAAAAAGAAGACCGGCGGGCGAAACAGCAACGGCCGCATCACCGCCCGAGGAATCGGCGGTGGTCACAAGCAGAAGATTCGCAACGTCGACTTCAAGCGCAACAAGCACGGCATGGCCGCCGAGGTGATCGCGATCGAGTACGATCCTTGCCGGTCCGCGCGTCTGGCGCTGCTCAAGTATGAGGACGGCGAGAAGCGTTACATGATCGCCATCGAGGGGCAGGAGGTCGGCCAAAAGGTAACAAGCGGCCCCGAGGCCCCGGCTGAGAACGGCAACTTTCTGCCGTTGGCCAAGATCCCTCCCGGCTCTGAGATTCACAATTTGGAAATGACCCCCGGCCGTGGCGGCCAGTTGGTGCGTTCCGCCGGGACGGCCGCGACGTTGATGGCGCTGATCGACGGATATGCGCAGGTGAAGCTGCCTTCGGGTGAGATTCGCAAGATCAACGAAAAGTGTAGTGCCACGATGGGCACGGTGGGTAATGCGGAGCATGAGAAGATTGTGCTAGGTAAGGCCGGCCGCCGCCGGCACAAGGGCAAGCGCCCGATCACGCGTGCGGTGGCGAAGAACCCGGTCGATCACCCAATGGGGGGTGGTGAGGGCCGCACCTCGGGTGGCGGACATCCAATGTCGCCGTGGGGCGTGCTGGCCAAGGGCTTCAAGACCCGGCCGAAGTACAAGCCCTCCAACCGTTGGATTTTGGTGCGCCGTGATGGTCGGCCGATGAAGCAGAGGTAATCGAGATGGGACGTTCAATTAAAAAAGGCCCGTTTGTGGAACAGCATCTTCTCGACAAGATCGAGAAACTGAATGCTGACGGGAAAAAGAAGCCGGTCAAGACCTGGTCGCGCCGATCCACGATCGCCCCGGAATTCGTCGGGCACACGTTCATGGTTCATAATGGCAAGGCTTTTGCGACTGTGTTTGTTACGGAAAACATGGTGGGCCACAAGCTGGGTGAGTTCGCCCCGACGCGCGGATTCAAGGGCCACGGAGATTTCGCCCGGAAGTAACGGAGGATAGAATGGAAGTTTTGGCAGTCACAAAGGGAGTTCGGATGTCGCCGCTGAAGGTGCGTGCGGTCGCCCGTCAAATTCAGGGGATGCACGCCCTCGAGGCGCAGGCGCTGCTGGCCAGCGTGCCTCGCAAATCCGCTCGTCTCGTGTCCAAGACGCTTAAGTCAGCGATGGCCAACGCGGAAAACATTGCTGACGAGTGGGATGCAGAGGAGTTGCAGGGCCGCATCGCGGAGTTGGAGCAAAAAGTCAGCTCCACCAACAATAAAAAGACGCGCCGTAGCTCGCAGGCAAAGATTGATGCCTACCAGAGTTTTCTAGATTCACCGCACAAGTTGGAGCAGACGATGCTCTACATTAAGGAAGCCACGGTTGGGGACGCCCCGACGATGAAACGCTGGAGGCCGCGGGCACGGGGTTCTGCCAGCCCGATCCTGAAGCGAAGTTGTCACATCCGTATCGTGCTCACGGATCAAATTTAAACGGAAACCGTATGGGACAAAAAACCAACCCAATTGGATTTCGCCTGGTCGTCAACAAGGATTGGCGCTCTATGTGGTACGCTGAGAAAAAGGAGTTCGGCGAACTGCTGGTGGAGGATTACAAGATTCGCAAGGCGCTCAAGGACAAGCTGAAGGAGGCCGCGGTGCCGCGCATCCAGATCG
>WTHH01000449.1:3139-5457 GCA_011523195.1 Verrucomicrobiales bacterium | reverse complement strand
GAGGAGGGCTGGACGGCGCACATCGGTGCCACGAAAAAGAAACGGCTTAACGGAGTCATTCACGACTTCGAGCCCGGTTGGAATACTTACATCGAGCGCCCCGGTTACCTGATCGAAGCCGACGTCGCGCTTGGCCGGGCGAAAGCTTCTAGCTACGACGCCGTGTTGTTGATTGGAGGTCGCGCGCCGGAGTTTCTCCGTCACAATAGAAAGCTGTTGAAGCTAGTTCAGGATTTCGACAAGCAGGGCAAATGGATCTTCTCCGTCTGCCACGGCATACAAATCCTGATTGCTGCCGGCATCGCCGAGGGGCGCAAGTTGACCTGCTACTGTAACATCCGCTTCGAGGTTGAACAGGCCGGCGCCAAGTGGGTTAATAAACAGAGCGTCGTGAACGGAAACCTCGTCACCGCACAGACATGGGAAAGTCATCCCGAGTTCTATCGGGATATCTTCAACCAACTGCGCGACAATTGATCTGAAACATAACATTTCAAAACCCCGGCCTCGACATTTTGGCCGGGGTTTTTTATTGCACCGGTGTGGGCATCACCGAGCAACAACTTGCCGCCATGCAGCAGCGACTCACCGATGGGGCAAGCGACTCCCCTGCCCCAGCTGCCAACTACTCCGGCCCACAGGTCATTCTCGGAATCGACCCCTCATTGCGCGGCACCGGCTATGGCGTCATAAACACCGCCACAACCACCCCGGCGACACTCACACAAGGCACCATCAAGTGCCTCGCTGACTGGTCCATGTCCCGATGCTTTCTGCAGATCGCCGAGACGCTTGGGACGGTCATCTCGGAAACCAAGCCGACCGTCGTTGCGATCGAGGGATTGTTCTACGCGCAAAACGTGAAGACCGCCCTCGTGATGGGACAGGCCCGCGGAGCGGCGATCACCACCGTGGCCAAGGCCGGTCTGGAGGTGTTCGAAATCGCACCGCGAAAAGTCAAACAGGCCATCGTCGGCTTTGGTGCCGCACAAAAGGAGGCCGTTGCCAAGATGGTGCAGACCCGGCTTGGCCTGCTCGAACTCCCCGAACCGGATGCCGCCGATGCCCTCGCCATTGCGCTCACCTTCTCACAATCCGCAGGCGCCCCCGTCCCGGATACCGCCATCAAGCCACTCTAGCCCACTTGGCCAAGCGAATCCTGCAACTTAAGCGGATTGTCGGTTCGCCGATTTTACGGTATCACACCGGCCGTGCATGATTATAATCGCAAACCAATATCGCGAGCTACCGCCCTGCTTACCTTGCCCACCCTACTGATTGGCTTACTGCCCGCGTGCGATCCCGGCCCAACCGGTCAATCGAACGCCCCCTCTCCGGGCAACTCGACAAATACGCCTCTCACGCCAATCGCCGCGCCCCCGTTCGACACCAACGCTGTGCTCGCTTTAAACGATGAGCAAATTCGATTCGACAAAACCGTGTTTGCAAACGAGGTGGACGCACAAGCCTACGAGAGCACCTTCGTCGCATTGTGGGATCGACTACGCTCGATGGACCCCTTCAAGGTTTTCCGCCAGTTTCCATTTATTAAACTTAACCTTCCCCTACCCGGTAAATGGACATCACTCCCGCTTGGCATTGAAGGAATCCGTCTTGCCAAACTTAGTGGTGATCCAACAATGCTAGATCATCCCAGCTACCTGGCCGTGCTCAATCAACTAGAGGCAGATGGCTGGCGGGTTGCACAAACCGAATGGCACCATACCGAGTTCCGCCCCGGCAGTGATGGAAGGGCTCCGCGATCCATCATTTCATTTGAAATCCATGCCACCAACCAAGCGAAGGAACGTCGCGCCGCGATTAAAGGACAACTGGACTTAACATGGACTGACAAAAAAACAAACACAGGCCTGCGTATCCCGGACACGATTCAAATCGTGGATACAACGATCACCGACTACACAGGTCAACCTGCCTTTGTTGAATTACTCCAAGTGGACACGACGCAGTTGGACGCAAGACTTTACCCGCGAGTGAGCCCGGTGATAGTCAACGATCTCAACAAGGACGGTCAACCTGAACTGATTCTGGCGGGCAGCAATCTGGTTTACAGAAATGAAGGCGATAACTTTCGGCATACTCCGTTTCTTGACCACCCCGTGATCCCGCTTGGCGAAGCAGGAATCCTTGCCGACTTTGATGGTGACGGAGAGGCCGATTTTATTTCAACTGGAAAAGAGGACGGTCTCCTCCGCATCTGGCATGCCAGCGGCAACGGACAATTCACAACGGAACCCCGCACCCTGTTACAAAGCAAGTTCGACAATCCACACACGATGACAACCGGCGATTTCGAC
>WTHH01000449.1:0-3039 GCA_011523195.1 Verrucomicrobiales bacterium | reverse complement strand
CCTGTTACAAAGCAAGTTCGACAATCCACACACGATGACAACCGGCGATTTCGACTTGGACGGCGATCTCGATTTGTTCATTGGCCAATGGAAGGAACCCTATCTAAAGGGCTCCATGCCGACCCCGTACTACGATGCCAATGACGGGTATCCAGACGCCCTGTTAATCAATGACGGCAAGGGCAACTTCACCGATGGCACTAAAAACGCCGGTCTCGAAGCCAAGCGTAACCGCCGCACATACAGCGCATCATTCACGGATCTCGACGGGGATAATGATCTCGATCTGTTCTGTGTCTGCGACTTTTCCGGGATCGACGTTTACCGAAACGAGGGCAAGGGAAAATTCACCGATGTCACCGACAACTGGGTCAAGCAACGCCACGGATTTGGCATGGCTCACACGGTGGCTGACTTTAACGGAGACGGCGCGCTCGATGTTTACATGGTCGGCATGAGTTCCACCACGGCCAGGCGGCTGGACCGGCTCAATCTTGGCCGCGATGGATTTGAAAAATACGATGCTATGCGCGCGCCGATGACCTACGGCAATCGGCTTTATTTCGGCAGCAGTAATGGACTGCAGCAACCTGCGTTGAGTGACGACGTGGCGCGAACCGGCTGGTCCTGGGGCACGGGGTCAGCTGATTTTGACAACGACGGCGACCTGGATTTATATGTTGCCAACGGCCACCTCAGCGGCAACTCCGCCCTCGATTACTGCACTCGCTTTTGGTGTCACGATGTTTACACCGGCACCTCCATGCCAAACCAAACCCTGGACACATTTTTCTCCGGAAAACTCTCCGGGCTAGGATCAAATTATTCCTGGAATGGGTTCGAACACAACCACCTGTTTTTGAACAAACAAAACTCCGGCTTCCACAACGTCGCGTTTCTGCTCGGGACAGCCTTTGAGTTTGATGCTCGTGCGGCCGTGACCGCGGACATCGATGTCGATGGCCGCAACGATCTTCTTGTCGTGCAATACGATTCCCACGCAAAGCAGCAACGATTGTTCGTGATGAAAAACCAGATACCGGCCAAGGGAAACTGGGTCGGGCTACACATCACCGACTTCGCCGGCCAACCGGCAAACGGCGCGACAGTTCAGTTGTTCGCCGGCAAACGCCGGGACATCTTCCAATTGGTGACCGGTGATTCCTTCACCGCGCAGCATCCCTCAACCGCGCACTTTGGCCTGGGCGAAAACGGCTCTGTGGACAAACTGGTCATCCGTTGGCCAAGCGGGAAAACAAAAACCCTCGACCAACCTGCCACGGGTAAATACCACACCGTCACCCCCTGAACCCGGCCAAGCGCTTGGCTTGGCTTAAGCCTCGTCTTGGTGCTTGAGGTCTTCCTCGAGGAAACGGGCGACCTCTTTGAACTTCGCCTCGTTTTCAGGGTTCGCATCCATCAACGTGCGATGTGCCTCGAGGCTGTTCTCAGTCAATTCGCGCTTAGCCGCATTGGAGATCTCCGCCTCGGCGACTTCCGCTTGGCCAAGCGACTTGGTCTCATCGAACAACTCGAGGATGCCTAGATTGTCAAACATCGCGTGCACCTGCTCGGACGGATTAAACAGCGCAACACCCTTCGCCGCCTGGCCAAGTTTGTGCGTCACGCCGACGAGCACGCCAAGAAACGTGCTGTCCATCAGCTTGCAGTCGGTGAGATCAAGTGTGAACTTGGCGCAACCTCGCTCTATCAATCCATTGACCAGTTTCTTGAAGGGGACGCTCGAAGCGAAGTTGGCACAACCGGTGATGCGCACCACGGCACTGCTGCCGAGGTCTGCGACGAATAACTGAGCCAAATTCTGTGCCATAGCCAACTCCGAAGGCAACTTCCGCCACTTTTGAAAACCTGTCAAGCGGGACGTTTTAAGGTTGCAAAAATGAGACAGTAGGAGAGAGTCCCTCCAACCATTGACTGAACCATGAAGGCTCAACGAAAAACCGGTTTAACCGGATTCACCCTGATCGAGTTGCTGGTGGTCATCGCCATCATCGCTATACTCGCCTCTCTCCTCCTCCCCGCACTGGCCAAGGCCAAGGAGCAGGCCCACCGCACAACTTGCATGAACAATTTTAAGCAAATTGGCACCGCAAACGCGATGTACATGAATGATTATGAAGATTACATGCCTTACCCCGGGTGGAGCTCTGGCACGCTAAATTTACCCAACTGGGCATATACCAGAAAACAAAACGGGCGACCGGCTATAGACTATGTCCACGAAAGTCAACTATTCCCTTATCATAGCAATAGTAATGTCTTAAAATGCTCAATGGATTATCTTGTAAAAAATCGAGTCCACAGAAATTTTAAGCAAAGAGAACAGCAAGTGAGTAGTTACATCATGAATGGTGCTTTCTGTGAATATACTAAGAATCTTGGCCGCCAACCCGGCATGACTTACAAGGCCAGCCAATTTAGACCTGGAGATGTTGTATATTGGGAAGCTCATAGTGACGATGTCGGGGCTTATGATAACGCTACAAGCAGAGCGAATGAACCCGTAGCCAAGCGCCACAAGGAGGGATTCGTGGCTGCTTTTTTAGACAGCCATGTCGAATTCGTTAGACACAGAATTTGGGCAGAGGAAACAAGATCCATTCCTAAAGGAGGAAATCGCTGGTGGTGCAGCCCTCTTAATCGCAGGTGACCTCCAACATAAATGACTGCGATAAAATTCGTTTTAGAATTCAAAGTGCTCGCTGTAGTGATTATTTCAGCAGCCCTGTTATGTGGATGCGGTGGAAATTCAGAAGAGGCTCTAGATGCTGATAATGCTGAAGAATCTGCAAGCGATTTGATTACTTTTTTCGATGGAGCAAAACCTGAAATTAAGAAGTTAGCCAAGGCTGCTAGTGAAGCTATAGATGCAAGCAACTTCCCACTCGCTGTTCAAAATATAAATCTACTTAAAGCCCAAGGGGCAAATCTGACAACAGATCAATTCATGGTTGTCAGTGAAGCTGGGGTCAATTTACAAACAGCGATGATTGAAGCGGCAGAAAGCGGAGATAAAAA
>WTHH01000343.1 GCA_011523195.1 Verrucomicrobiales bacterium | reverse complement strand
GGTTTCTACTTATGTAATCTTTAACAATCTGCTCCAGAGAGGTGCTATTTTTCCCTAGCAGTGACTTTGCAGAGGCATACTCCTGTACGGCACTTAGCAACGAAGGAGAACCATCTAGCTTACTGAGGATCGACTTAGCCTCCGCATAGGCTGATCTATCAAGCCCAGTCAGCTTGAGTGCCTCGGTCTCGTTGTTTCGAATCTTTGTGACAACTGATTTGGCGTGAAGCTTGGCCTTATTCTGGTCAGAGAATTTCTTGCTCTTCCACTTTCCCCCTAATTGGTACTTAACCGCATATTGAGGGAGATAGTGCTCAATAGCTTTCCCTGTGTCGGAATCAGTCTTCTTTGATTTGTGCCAAGTGCCGTAAATTTTGACTCTTACGGAGCCCTCCTTAACGACAATAGGTTCCGCTCCAATAGGATGTACGTCCGGTTTTGAAGTGGCCAATTGTTGCTCTTTCATGCGCAACTTTGGTCCGTATTTGGTCCGTAATCAAGAAGAAGTGGCAAAATGCCAATAAAAGATGGTGGGCGAAGAGGGATTCGAACCCCCGACCAACGGTGTGTAAAACCGCTGCGCTAGCCACTGCGCCATTCGCCCTACCGGGAAAATGTGTCGGCCAAGCGCCGAGCACAGGGCACGTATTGTCTACAATTCGCCTCCGGAGGCAAGCGCTTTTCCGCTTGGCCAAGCGACGGGGTCATTCCTCCAGAGACGCCTTGAGGTTGGCAAAAAAATCGAGCCCCTCCTCTTCGCTGGCCGGCTCGGAGGAGGCGTCGTTTTCGTGGACAATCAGATCCTCGGGAATTTCCTTCAGGAACGGCGACGGATGGCAGGGAATTTGTTCACCGTATTTTTTTCGGTGCTCGCAGTGGCTCATTGTGAGCGAAATCTGCGCTCGGGTGATGGCCACGTAAAACAGACGGCGTTCCTCATCCAGAGTGCCCTCGACCTTCGAGCGGGAATGGGGAATCAGCCCGTCCTCCACACCGGCGATGTACACGTAGGGAAACTCCAGTCCCTTGCAACTGTGCATAGTGATGAGTGTGACCATGTCGCGGGCTTCCTCGGTGTCGTCCTTTTCCCGGTCTAGTGAGATGTGCTCGAGGTAACGATGCAGGCGTTCGTCGATTGGCCGGTTGGCCGGGACGAAATCCGGATCCAGCGAGTCGAGCAGGTCGACGATGTTACGGACCTTGTTTTCGGCGGTTTCATCGTCCTTTTCTATGCGACGGATTTCCCGAAATAGCCCCACCTCCTCAAGCCAAGCGGTGCACCATGCTTTGAGTGGGTTTTCGGGATGCGCGACAACGGGCTGTATCAGTCTGTCATGATGGATATTGATGAGCTCGACGAAATCGAGAATGGCATCGACGGTTCGCTCGCGAAATTCGCCCAGCGCCTCGCGATCGCGCATCACGGCAAAAACGGAGCAGCGCCCTTCCTGGCTCAATCGAAGGAGTTTCTCCATTGTGGCGTTGCTTAGGCCTCGCGAAGGCACGTTGGCAATCCGCAGCAGGCCGGTGTCGTCATCTGGGTTGAGGAACAGTTTGAGGTAAGAGACGAAGTCGCGAATCTCCTTGCGGTCGAAGAAGCTTTGTCCGCCGACTAGATTGTACCGGATGTCGGCCTTGCGCAGGGCGGTCTCTAGTGGACGCGACTGTTGGTTGGTGCGAAACAGGATCGCCTGATCACGCCACTTCACTTTCTTGATGCGGCGGTTGTAGTTCAGCTCCTCGACGATCGCCTGTGCTTCCTCCTCGTCATCGCGAAATTCCCAAAGTGTAATGGGTTCGCCTCGCCCCTTGTCAGACCAAAGCCGTTTTTCCCTGCGATCTGTGTTGTTTTTGATGACTGCGTTGGCGGCGTCGAGGATGGAGTTCGTGGAGCGATAGTTTTGCTCGAGCTTAACAACGGTGACCTCGGGGAAGTACTTCTCGAGTTCCAATAGATTAGCCACTTCGGCCCCGCGCCAGCCGTATATGCTCTGATCATCATCGCCGACGACACAGAAATTGCGGTTCTCTTTGGCTAGGCTGTGCACGAGATCGAACTGCGAGCCGTTGGTGTCCTGATATTCGTCGACCATGATGTAGCGATAGCGGTCGCGACATTCCTCCAACGCTGCGGGATGTTCCCCGAATAGCTGTAGTACGAGCAGGATGAGGTCATCAAAGTCGACCGCGTTGCTGGCCTTGAGCGTTTGGCGGTAGTCCGAAACCAAGCGCTTGGCCAAGGCGGCCAAGTCGGGGTCGTCGCTTTTCAGTGTATCCCCACTGCTGTTTCGCCAACGGCTGATCAGTGAAAGGATAGCGTACGGGTCAGGTTTTTTGGATTTGTCCGAAATATGGCTCAGTAACCGGCGGACGACGCCAAGCTGCTCGGTTTGATCGTAAATGACGAAGTTTTTTTTGTAGCCAAGCTTTTCGATGTGGCGCCGCAGGATGCGAACGCACAGCGAGTGAAATGTGCAGATTGTCGGCTTCTCCGTGTTGCCGTCACTGTTGACCAACTTGGCCTTGGGAACGAGTTCACGGATGCGCTCCTGCATCTCACGGGCGGCCTTATTTGTGAAGGTGACGGCAAGGATGTTCCCGGGCTGAATGCCCTTGGCGATCATATAGGCAACCCGGCTGGTGATGACGCGTGTCTTACCCGTGCCGGCCCCGGCGAGGATCAGTACCGGGCCATTTGTCACCTTCACCGCCTGTCGCTGCTGGGGGTTCAGCGAAGAAAGCTCCATCGCATTGAGCACTCAGTCGGCTAATCGCTTGGCCACGCGATCAGGCAGATTGCTCCTCCTTGCCCGCCTTTTTTACTCCTGGCTGAAGCGGCAATTGGGCAGCCTCTTCTTCGCTCGGCTTGTCACTCTTGTAATGACTGGCGTAGTAGCGGTTCTGGTAATAGTAGTAGGAGTAGTAGTAGGAATCCTTGCCCTCGAAATCGAGGTCGTTGATGCAGACCCCCACGATGTTAATGCCGGCATCCTGCACGCGTTGAACGGTCTTCCGGGCGTGTTCGCGACGGATCTTGTTAAACTTGTTCACGAACACGGTGCCATCAGTGTTGGCAGCAATGATCAATGGATCACTCACAGCGGAAACAGGGGGACAGTCAAACACGATCTTCTCGTATTTATCACGAACTTCCTCAACGAAATCGATCATGCGTTGTGATCCAGCCAGCTCCGACGGATTATTTGGAACGGCACCACAACAAATGATATCAAGGTTTGCGACCTCAGTTTGGTGTACGATAGAATCAATTGTGTCCACCTTGCCGAGCAGATAGGAGGAAAGCCCCTTGGGGCTTTGAATTTGAAATGCTTTATGAACAGAAGGTCGGCGGAGGTCGCAGTCCACCAGCAAAGTTTTGGCACCAGTCTGAGCGGTTACAATAGCATGGTTGCTGGCCACCAAGGACTTGCCCTCCGATGGCACAGTGCTGGTGACAGAAAGAATTTGAAGATCACCAGCACGCACGGAAAGTGATATGGCGGCTCTGACAGTTCTGAACGCTTCAGCCGAATTAGACTGTGGATGCAAATGAGCCTGCAAGTCTCGCTCTATGATACTCGTGGTCTTAATGTTAGGAACGTAACCTAGGAAAGGCAGCTTGAGATAGGTCTCGATATCTTCCTGACTCTTAATCGAGTCATCGAGGAAGTTCACAAAAAAGGCCAGTCCGAACCCGGCTCCCAGTCCGCCAATAATCCCAAGAAAAGCGGTCAGCAATTTCTTCGGTTTGATGGCGTGCATTTGTGCTGTTGCGAGGTCAATGACATGCATGTTTTGTACGATGTCTTTTTCTTGTAACTCGGTTTCTTTTAGCCTCTGTAGTGCGAGATTGTACATTGTCTCCGATTGCGTAGCAGTGCGCGACAAGTTGTTGTACTCGATGCTTTTTTGATTCATCGATTGCTGCTCGGATTTGCGGATGGTGAGCACACCTGCAAGCTGAACATCGGTTGCCTTCGCCAGCTTGGCCTTGTTCATGATGGAATCAAAAATACGGTTCTCCGCGTTTTTGAGTGATTCCTGTAGTGCTTCTATGGAGCTTCGCTTCTCAATGATTTTCGGATGCTTTTCAAGGTATCGCTCGCGCAGTGATGCCAGTTCAGCCAAGGCCAAGGCCAGGTCACCCCGCATTTTTTTCACCTCTGCATCCGCAGCCACATCCGGGATTGTTCCGAATTCCCCGGTCTCAGTTAAAACACGTTGCGCTTCATCTGCCGAGGCTTGGGCTTCAACGGCTCTACTGTGAGCAGCATCATAATCCGTTTGAGCCTTTAAGAGTGCTTGAAGGGTCGTGTTTTGTGAGTCTTCTAGTGAAATGATGTCCCACTCAAGTTTGAAATTATGCAGAGCCATATAATTTGTGTGCACTGCTGTGCTTAAATTCGTAGCTTCTTCACGCAAAAAATCGACAGCGTTAGCTAGCTTCCCTCGTTTCCGATTGTTGTCCTGCTCAAGAAACTTGGAGATGACAGTATTAGCGATCAACGCAGCCTCATTGCGATTGGGACTTTCAACACTGACATCCACCAATCGGCTCAACCGAATGGGAGAAACGGAGACTGCATCAGACAACCGTTCTAGCTGCTCTTCATAGGTGAGGTCTTCAGGCTCCTCTCCATCTTTAGGTTTTGGCGGAAAAGCGAACAATCCGGTAGCCAATGGCCGGTTTTCCTCTCTGCTTAATGCAGGGGCATCGCCTCCCGCATAGCCTGTCAGGCCAAAAAAACCGGCTTTGCTTATTTGGTGGAGTCTTTCGATTACGTTTGTTTCAGAAAGCCCAGTTTCCCCAATCAGCTGTTTTGGATTCCTCCGCCCCGCTTTGAGCCCATCAAGAATCATTGCGTTTTGCAGCGTCTCCTCGAGTGCCATCTCCATCAACGATCTACTTTGTAGGTTCTTGTATTGAGTCTGGAGATAATCTTGTTCGCGTGCGCCTTCCATCACAAACGACTCCATCCGGAGTGCGTTTTCCGTCTCCCGATCAATTTGCAGACGGGTGGTAGCGGAAAAAATGGGTGTGGCACTGAAAAGGTAAAACGACGTCAAGATAATCACCATTAAGAATGTGGCGGCTACCAGCCAGCGTCGTTCCAGTACGATATGCCAATAGTGACGAAGATTTATGGACTCTTCAAATAGCCCGTCCTCCCGGGATTCGTTAAAGGGTTGTTGTTCCATGGGGCGCTTAAAAGCCGCTTTCGTGAACGTAAATCAAGTCTTCCGGCTGAAGCCAAATTCGTTTCTTCGGGTCTGATTCGCGTTTTAAATCCTTCATTGAATACGTTTTGGTCTCTCCATTCCGAGTATGGTCAATCTCGCTCTCCCTGGCCAAGTTGGTGAAGCCTCCGGCCAATGCGATACCGGCAACAAGATCAATTCTTTGCTCGCCAGGCAAAGCAACCAATCCCGGTTTTTGCACTTGGCCGATCACTGTGACGTTGTTCACCCTGTACT
>WTHH01000200.1 GCA_011523195.1 Verrucomicrobiales bacterium | reverse complement strand
GGGGCTTGATATAAATAATATCAAGGATCCTAACTTCAAAGTAGGCAAGGGTTGTGCTAAATGTAACAATACAGGTTACAAGGGCAGATTTGGCTTATTTGAGGTTTATGTGATGGAGGATGAGGGTCGGAAACTGGTTATTAACAAAGAAACTTCAGGTGTAATTCAAAACCATGCCAGAAAAGTGGGTATGCGTACACTCCGAGAAGATGGCGCCAGAAAGGCTATTGCAGGGATGACAACGCCTAAAGAGGTTTTGCGGGTCACTGTAGGAGATGAGAATTGATAGGATAGCATAGTATGTCATACGCAATGTCAGATTTGTTGCACCTTATGGTGTCGGAAGGTGGATCCGATCTTCATGTCCGCGTTGGAGTGCCCCCTGCGATGCGGTTGCACGGCATTCTACAGAAGGTGGACGGGCCGGCATTGACCAACGAGACATCCGAGGAGTTGATGCGTTCCATCACTTCCGACGACAGCATCCAGGAGGTGCGCGAGAAGGGTGGAGCTGACTTCGCGTTTGCGTTTGGTGAACTGGCTCGTTTTCGTGTGAGTGTGTTCAAGGAGAAGGGCCGCTTTGCTATGGTACTGCGGCAAATCCCAACTACGCTGCTGACTTTTGAACAGATCGGTCTGCCGCCGTCTGTCAAGGAACTCCTCTATAAACCACGTGGCATGGTGCTGGTGACTGGGCCGACCGGTTCCGGCAAAAGTACCACGCTGGCCTCGATGATCGATATCATCAACATCGAGCGTGACGACGCCCATATCATTACGATCGAGGATCCGATTGAATTTTATCACAACCACAAGAACGCGATTATCACCCAGCGTGAAATTCACGTGGACGTCCCCAGCTTCGGCGAGTCGCTCAGGCGCGCGCTGCGTCAGGATCCAGATGTGATCCTCGTGGGTGAGATGCGTGACTTGGAGACGATCGAGGCGGCCATCACGGCTGCGGAGACCGGTCACTTGGTGTTTGGGACACTCCACACAACCGGCGCTGCAAAGACGATTGACCGTGTTGTGAACGCGTTTCCGACCAACCAGCAGAACACCATTCGCATTCAGTTGTCCACGGTGTTGGAGTCAGTGATCTCACAGTTGCTTTGCCCGCGGGCGGACAAGCCCGGACGAGTGGCGGTATTCGAGATCATGAACCGCACGCCGTCCATCGCGGCGTTGATTCGTGATAACAAGACTTACCGCATCAACTCGGACATCCAGACCGGCGCCAAGTACGGGATGGTGAATCTCGATTCCTACCTTTTGGAGAAATATCAGGCCGGTTTGATCGCCGAGGATGAAGTGATCACCAAGGCGCAGGATCCCGGCACAATCATGGACAAACTGCGGTCAGTTCAGGCGGGAATGATGGCTGAAGAGGAGGAGTCTGAGGAGTAATGGCTGATTTTACCGTAATTCCACTGCTTGCCTTGATCGGTGACCAGAATCTGCTGGATGAATTCCAGTTGGAGGAGGTCGCAGGGGAGGTGGAGTCTTCGGGAGTCAGCGCATTTCAGGCGATGGTTGACTCCGGATATCTCGATGAGGATACGATCATACAGATTCTTTGTGACCACCTGGGTTGTGAGTCGATGGATCTGAACGACGCCTTGATCACGCCCGAACTGATCGAGCAGTTGCCGGCCGAATTAGCCAAGCAGCACCAATGTGTTCCGGTTTCCTTTTTTGAGCCGACATTGCAGTTGGCCTTCGTTGATCCACTTAATCCGGCTGCGCTTGACGAGATCGGGTTTACGACCGGTTTTGATGTTCAGGTTGTTGTTGCAAATCCGGCACAGGTTACAGAAGCGCTAAAGGAGCATTACGGGCAGGACGAAGTAGATGCAGCCGCCTCGGGTGAGGCGTTGACGGATATTCTCAAAGAATTTAGTGACAAAGCGCTTGATGAAGATGATGTCAACAAAGTTGATATCGAGTCGTTTGATGTTTCCGGTGACGAAAAAGACATTGCGGCATTTGTTGATGCCGTGTTGGTGACCGCGATTAACGACCGTGCTAGTGATATTCACTTCGAGCCGTTTGAGAACGAATTTAAGATACGTGCGCGTGTGGATGGTGCACTGTACGAGCTGACCAGTCCTCCGCAATCATTAGCCCCCAACATCGTGGGGCGGATCAAGGTGATGGCAGCGTTGAAGCCGGACGAGCGTCGCAGGCCGCAGGACGGCCGCATCCCTCGTACCATGCCAGATGGTCGCAAAATTGACTTGCGTGTCTCGTGTCTGCCAACTCAGTTTGGAGAGTCGGTAGTGCTGCGTGTCTTGGATCGTACGGCTATCACACTCGATCTTGACGTACTGGGTTTCCCGGATCAAATGCTGTCTAAGATGAAGGACATTATCAAGACCCCGAACGGCATCTTCATCGTGACCGGGCCGACCGGTTCCGGCAAGACAACCACCCTCTACTCTGCGCTCGCCGAAGTGAACGGGATCGGTGAGAAAATTCTTTCCGTCGAGGATCCGGTGGAGTTCGACATTGAGGGTATCATGCAGGTGCCGGTGAACTCCCAGGTCGGGATGACCTTCCAATCCGGCTTGAAAGCCTTCCTGCGGCAGGACCCCGACATCATCATGGTGGGTGAAATGCGTGACTTAGAAACCGCACAGATTTCCATTCAGGCTGCGCTCACCGGTCACTTGGTGTTGAGCACCCTCCACACCAATGATGCATCCGGGGCCGTGACCCGTTTGCTTGACATGGGCGTTGAGCCGTTTTTGATTTCATCCTCGCTGCTTTGTGTGTTGGCACAGCGCCTGATCCGGACGATATGCAAAAAGTGCAAGAGCCCGTTCGAGCCGACTGACAACCAACTCCAAATGCTTAACCTTGACCCGGCTGATCTTGGTGGAAAGGAGTTCTTTTACGGGCGCGGATGTTCATCCTGTCACGACACAGGTTATCACGGTCGGCGTGGTATATTTGAATTACTAACGATCACAGACCCGGTTCGGGAGTTAATTGACCAAAGTGCAGCAACTATGGTCATTCGCCAAAAGGCCGTTGAGGGTGGGATGAAAACGATTCGTGAAGATGGCTTGCGCGGCATTTACGATGGTGATACGACTGTCGAAGAGGTTCTCCGTTACACCTAAGTTCAGGGACACATCATGGCCAAATTCCAATACGAAGCCTTAGACACCAAGACTGGCAAGACTGAAAGGGGAGAGCTACCCGCCAACAGTCAGGCCGAGGCGTTGGCTCGTTTGCAGGAAATGGGCCTCGCCCCGACCAAATGTGAGGAGGCCAAGGCCGAGCCAAAGAAAGGCAAGGGCAAAGCTAAAAAGAAGGCCGGAAAGAAGGGTAAGAAGGGTGCGATGCAGCTCGAGATTAATATCGGTGCTGCAGTAAATGAAAAAACCCTGACCATTTTTACCCGCCAGTTGGCACAGCTAACCTCTGCGGGCTTGCCCCTGCTTTCCGGACTGACAGTGCTTGCACGTCAGGAAAAGAACCAAACTCTCAAGCGTGTGTTGGGAGAGTTGGCTGAGGTGATCGAGGGTGGCGGTACTTTTTCCGAGGGGCTGGCCCAACATCCCAAGGTGTTCAACAAACTTTTCGTTAGCATGGTGAAGGCGGGTGAGTTGGGTGGTGTACTAGAGGTCGTGCTCGATCGCTTGGCCCAATTCATGGAAAAAGCGATGCGAATCAAGGGCAAGGTCAAGGCGGCCATGTTCTATCCGATCGCAGTCCTAATAGTGGCAATCGTGATCATGGCAATCCTGTTGATTTTCGTGATTCCAAAGTTCAAGGACGTGTTTGGGGATTTGACCGGTGATGATGGCCTTCCTGAGTTCACTCAATTCGTATTGGACATTAGTGATACCGTTAAGGAAAACGCATTCGGTACCGCCACAGGGATGTTTGCTTTTATGCTGGCACTATCTCTTTGCGGTAAAAGCAAGCACGGCCGATTCGTGCTAGATAAGTTGGCACTGTTTTTCCCGATCATCGGGCCGGTGGTTGAAAAGGTATCCATCGCGCGATTTGCGCGTACCTTAGGCACCTTGATCAACTCCGGTGTACCCATCCTGCAGGCGCTCAACATTGTTAAGGACACTTCCGGCAACACGGTGGTGGCGCAGGCTGTGCAGGATGTTCACGACAGTGTTAAGGAGGGTGAAACCATCGTCGCTCCGCTTGAGGCTTCACGTGTCTTTCCCCCGATGGTGATCAGCATGGTGGACGTCGGTGAAAAAACCGGTGACATGCCGCAGATGCTGGAAAAAATTGCCGACACCTACGACGAGGAGGTGGATCGTGCGGTTGAATCGATGACCTCACTGATTGAGCCGGTCATGATCGTGTTTTTGGCGGTCATAGTTGGCAGCATCGTTATCGCGATGTTCCTGCCTCTCATCAGGATGATCGAAAGCATTAGCTGACGAGACTGTCCCCGAGCCTTGGCCAAGGGGGAAGTTCCGCCTCGCAAATTATTCGGCCTTTACGCATCCTGCGTGGCCTGATTTGTTTTTTCACTCACTCAAACAAGGCGCTGAAACTTCAGTCGCGCTTGACCTAGCGCAACGTTCCGCTTGGCCAAGCGCACAATGCATCGAACAACACCATGGCTGAACTGAGTCTCTCATTGCAGAAAAACATGGTAGACCGCCTGGTCTCGATCGTCGGCAAGGATGCCGTAATCTCCCGCGAAAGCGAGTTGGTCGTCTACGAGTGTGACGCCTACACGATGCAGAAAAATCTGCCGACTGCCGTCGTGCTGCCAGCCACGACCGTGGAGGTCGCACAAGTCGTCCAAGTTTGCAACGAGTTGGAACTGCCGATCATCCCGCGTGGTGCCGGGACGAGCCTCAGCGGGTCGGTCTTGGCCGTCGACGGCGGGGTGATGATTGCCCTGACCCGGATGAACCGAATCCTCAAAGTCGATGTCCGCAATCGGCGCGCACTGGTGGAGGCCGGTTGTGTCAACGCGTGGATCACCCGCGAGGCCTCGCCGCATGGCCTGTTTTTTGCGCCCGACCCCTCCAGCCAACCGGCCTGCACCATCGGTGGCAACATCGCCACCAACTCCGGTGGGCCGCACACGCTCAAGAACGGCGTCACCACCAACCATGTGCTTGGCTTCGAGATGGTCATGCCTGATGGCTCGGTCAAGTGGCTCGGCGTAAAACCGGACGGCGGGGAGGACGTGGAGGGATACGATTTCCGGGGGGCGGCAATCGGCAGCGAAGGCATGTTTGGCGTGGTCACCCGCGCGCTGGTTCGCCTCGTGAAGACACCGGCTTCGTTCAAAACGTTTCTGGCGGTCTTTGATGGCGTGGATCAGGCGAGCCGCACCGTGAGCGACATAATCGCGGCCGGCATCGTCCCGGCGGCGCTGGAGATGATGGATCAAGTCATCACTCAGGCACTTGAAGAGGCGTACAAGGTTGGTTTCCCTCTCGATGCCGGGGCGGTGTTAATCGTGGAATTGGATGGGTTGACCGGTGGTGTGGAACAGCA
>WTHH01000050.1 GCA_011523195.1 Verrucomicrobiales bacterium | reverse complement strand
GAAGGACATGAGTTTATTGAAGGGTTAGAGATGTTTATCTTCAGCAATATGTAAAGATTACACTACTTGCGTCCGATGCTTTCCTTTACCGGAAAGTGGTTCGGACGGTCAAGTAGTCGTAGCGTTTGATTATAGCCGTGCCTATCTCGATCCCTTGGCCTAGTCTTGGGTCATGCCAACAATTCGGATTTACCTGTTGCTGATTGCAATCGCGACCAGCCTGCAAGCCGTCAAGCAACCCAACATTCTTTTCATCGTTTCTGATGATCATGGTTGGGGAGACTTGCCCTCTAATTGGGACAATACCGAAGTGCGTCTCCCTACCTTGGAGGACTTGGCCACCCAAGGCGTTCGATTTTCGAATTACCATACCGTCCCACTTTGTGGCCCTTCTCGGGCCTGCATGTTCACCGGCCAATTCTCAACGGAAAATGGTATGTGGAGGGGGCCAGGGAAAGCACCGCTTGGATCGCCGGGGTACCGTGGTATCAAACGTGATGTCATAATGCTTTCAGAGCATCTATCACGAGCCGGCTACCATACAGGATGCTTTGGTAAATGGCATATGGGCTCCTTGGAGGGAGAAGTGCCAAATGACCGAGGGTTCGATGAGTTTCACGGATTTCTGGCAGGGGCTCATTCTTATTGGATCACCCCAAAAAGATCTAAGATCATGCACAACCGTAAACCTGATTCCACGTCCGAAGGTCACGCGACTGAATTGTTTACCGGATGGGCTGAACAATTCATTCGTGAGAGTGCCAGCAAGGATGAACCCTTCTTTTGTTACCTCGCCTACAACGCTGTACACGGCCCGCTACGCACCGATAAATCGAAACCGGCCTCCGCACCCGAGACCTGGTTGAAAAAGGCAACTTCCCGAGGTGTCGATTTCTTGCGTAGCGACTATGTGGCAATTTTGGAACATATGGATCACAACATTGGGAAACTCGTTTCTGTCCTGAAGGAACTGGACATCTCCGAGAACACTCTCATTGTCTTCGTTAGCGACAACGGAGGTTGTACTATGGAGGAGGACGCGCCTGGTGGCAGATTCCCCGGAAACAATGGTCCGTTCAGCGGAGGGAAAGGCACCACTTATCAAGGCGGCCTGAAAGTGCCATTCCTGATGAACTGGAAAGGCCGGCTACCTCAAGGGATTATCTCTGATGATCAGGTAATGCATTGCGATATCTACGCTACTTTGCTGGATGCTGCTGGTATCTCGGTTCCAAAAATGAATGGCAAGAACCCGGTTCGCGGAACGTCCTTGATGCCGCACATGCTCTCGTCAGGGAAGAAAGTCGTCCCGGATCGAAGTATGATTTTTGAGCTTTGGGGAAACATCGGTTTGCGAAAGGGCGACTACAAACTCTGGGCGGACGTCGGGCGGGATCACTCTCCGGATTGGCCTGCCCTTGCCGCCAAGCTCAAGGATACCAATCTTTCCCTGTTCGATCTCAGCAAAGATGTCGCCGAGACGAAAGATCTGCGGACACAACGCCCTGAAGTCTACGCTTCGCTCAAGGCGGAGCTGATCGACCACATTACCAGCATCAACGCTGAGTATCCTGGTGGTGGGATTTCCAAAGGTCTGCAAAAAGAGAAAGCCAAACCTCAGGGAAACCTCAACCCAGCACCGAAACACCGGTCACAAGAACAGTTCTTCAGAAATCGGGACCGAAACGGAGACGGCAATGTTACCTTGGAGGAATACATCGGCAACCCAAAGGGACGAAATGTTCCTGCGCTGACCAAACGGTTTAAGAAACTCGATTCCAATGGTGACGGTAAGCTGCTTTTAGATGAATTGAAGAAGTAATCAAAATGAAAAAACTAGTGGTGCTCTTCCTTTACGTTTTTGTTTTTGGGTGCCTCTCTGCAAATGCAGAACCCCAAAGGCCCAACGTCATTCTCTTTCTGGTTGATGACATGGGTTTGATGGACACCTCGGTCCCGATGTTGGCCGATCAGGACGGTAAACCAAAACGTTATCCGCTCAATGAATGGTATCGTACTCCGAACATGGAACGCTTAGCTAAACAAGGGGTTCGGTTCTCTCAATTCTACGCTCAGTCGGTTTGTTCGCCAACCAGGGCATCTATCATGACAGGGCAAAACTCTGCTCGGCATCGGGTGACTCAATTCATTTCACCTGAGAAAAAAAATGGCGGTCCCAAAGGCTGGAAATGGGAAGGGCTAACTCAAATGGACGTTACCCTTCCATTGCTTCTTCGCAAGCAAGGGTATCACACCATTTTCGCCGGTAAGGCCCACTTCGCCCCCATTGGGTTCGCTGGGGAAGATCCGAAAAATCTGGGCTTCGACATAAATATTGCGGGGTGTTCATTCGGGCAACCGGGGAGTTATTATGGGGAGGATGGATATGGAAACCTAAATCCAAAACGTAAAAAGCGGGCCGTGCCCGGGCTTGAGAAATACCATAAGACCGACGTCTTCCTCTCCGAGGCAATCACCCTTGAAGCCAAAGACGCCATCGACCAATCATTGGAAAAGAAGAAGCCGTTCTTTCTTTATATGTCTCACTATGCGGTGCATAGCCCATTCAATTCGGACCCTCGGTTTGCTGCCAACTACAAGGACTCAGAAAAGACAAAGAATGCTCAGGCATATGCGACCTTAATCGAAGGGATCGACAAATCCCTTGGTGACTTGATGGATCATGTTGCAGATAAGGGTGAGGCTGAAAACACTTTGATCCTGTTTGTTGGTGATAATGGGTCTGACGCGCCCTTAGGGCCGGTTCACGGTTACTCCAGTTCCGTTCCGCTTCGTGGAAAGAAGGGAACCTACTACGAAGGAGGTATGCGTGTGCCCTTCATTGCGGGTTGGGCCAAGCCCGGTAAGAAAAATACTTTTCCCATCGCAAGAGATTCGCTTCACAACGATCAGATTGGAACAGTTATGGATATTTATTCGACCATTCTTGAAACCGCGGGGGTAAAAAATCCCTCAGACCACGTCGTGGACGGGGTGAGTTTACTTAAGCAATTCTCGGGTAAGAGAAACCCTGATCGGCCTAATCATTTCATGTGTCACTTTCCCCATTCTCACCGCAGTTCCTACTTCACTGCTTTTCGTCAGGGTGATTGGAAATTGATCTATCATTACAAAGGAAAAACCAAATACGAGTTGTACAATTTAGGGAACGATCCCTTCGAAACTAAGAACCTGGCCGAAAGCGAACCCAATAAACTGAAGACAATGACTAAGGCAATGGCTGATCGCCTCAAAAAGGAAGGTGCTCTGTATCCTTCTACAGGTGACACAGTATTGAAACCGGAGATTCCGGACTTAAACTGAACCGTTAAAGGTTGGCGTGAATTACCCAGAGACTCTCGGCGTCGACATTTATTAATGACATCTCCACTAATTAATAACCATTAGATGATTTCTTTTCCCAATCGATTTATCTTCTTGTTGGTTTTGGCAGTATCCTTGTTTTGCCGCGTGCCCCTTGCCGCAAAAGCTCGAGTAATTTTGCCCAAGAGTATCGAGCCTTTTTTCGAGAACTATTGTTTTGACTGTCACGATGCCGATACCGCCAAGGCAGACCTCGATCTGGAAGGCCTGAGTCGATCCATTGTCGATGTTGCCGACGCTGAAAACTGGCAGGATATCCTCGATCAGCTCAACTCGGGTGAAATGCCCCCTAAGAAGAAAACACAACCGAGCAAGGACGAATTGGCAAAGGTGGTGGGTGACTTGACAGAATCCTTACAGTCCGCCCAGTTGATGCTAAAGGACAGCGGTGGGGAAATCACCCTTCGGCGAATCAATAGACGAGAATATGAGTCCACCATAAAAGAATTACTTGGCATTCGAATCCTTGCCGAAAGACTGCCAGATGATGCAAGCGGCCGTTACGATACCATTGGTCAGAACCAGTCACTCAGCTCCATCGACCTAGAGAACTATTTTGAGCAGGGTCAGCAGCTCGTTCAAACGGCAATGCACTGGGCAGTGAAACCGAGGGCAAAGATCAAAGTGGATCGAAAGGATTTTGCGAATTCTGGAAAAATGGAGAGAAATATCTACAAGATTCTCGAAAAGGTTCAGGAGGTGCATGATACAGATAAGTCTTACAAAGATGTTGGCCTCACGGAATACGAATGGAATCGTTATAATCGGGGCTCCGAAAAATACCCACGGCACGCTGAGTATCGGGATCGAAGAAACCTCGCTGCTTACTACAGCGAAAACCTGAAGTATCACCCTATAGGGCGCATGCTGCCGATCCGGAACCTGGTCAACAGTATGGGTATTTCTTTTCTACCCGACGCTCGCGCCTACTATCGATTGCGGGCCTCCGCAGGTGTGGTCGATGGAGTGGAGATTCGTCGATCAATCCGAATGACCGTCCCTCATGCGGGCAAGGGTGCTGAAAATGGAAAACCGATTGGTAGTTTCTACGTAACCGGGTCGATTGAGGAACCCTCGACTCACGAGGTGGTGTGGTATCCGAAATTCGGAGACGGCTTCCGGCCAACAACATCCAAAAGTGCTAGGAAGAGTATATGGTTTGGCGAAGACCAACATGGTCGCCCCCCCAACAATCAGTTGTATCAGCATTACCGTCCCATCGAGCCTGATGTTCCGGATGAAACTATTCTGGTGAGATGGCTCGAAGTGGAGGGGCCTTTTTATGATCAGAAAACGCCATTCGAAAAACTGGTAGACACCTGCAAAGTCGCCACGGCTTCCCCCGAGGAACTAGATGCATCTGCAGAAGTGTTTCTGAGGCGGTTTGCCACAAGTGCGTTTCGAGGTCAGGAAGCATCGGATGAATTCGTGTCGAAGTTATACACTTATTACAAGGCTGAGCGGAAAGCGGGTAAAAGTTTTCACGAGGCAATGGTGGATCCACTGGCAATGATCCTATCTTCTCCCCGTTTTCTTTATCTGGTAAACCCATCAACCGAAGAGAAACAAAACAATCGGGTATTGGATGGGATCAGCCTTGCGAATCGCCTTTCTTCTTTTTTATGGAGTGGCCCACCTGATCAGGAGCTACTGAAACTAGCGAGGAATGGATCGCTCCTTGAGAAGCCTGTTCTGTTGAAACAAACCGAGCGGCTAATGTCGCATGCCCGGGCAGAAAATTTTCATAAGGGATTTATCAGCCAATGGATGCACTTGGATCGCCTGGACAGTGTCGGAATAAACACGCGGTTCCATCTTCACTTCACGGATGCATACGTCCACTCCGCGAAACGAGAACCGATTGAGTTTTTTAAGACTTTGCTGGAGGAAAACCTCCCCGCAAATAATCTGATTGATTCTGACTTTGTTACCATCAATGGCGTGCTTGCAGCAAAGTATGGACTCAATGACCAATACTCAGGCAACGGCTTTCAAAAAGTAAGTCTGGATGCAGATTCTCCCCGTGGCGGACTGATGACCCAGGCCTCCTTCCTTGCAATTGGCACGATGGGAAATCGCACATCACCCGTAATTCGGGGTTCGCTGGTTAAGGAG
>WTHH01000245.1 GCA_011523195.1 Verrucomicrobiales bacterium | reverse complement strand
CGCTTGGGCAGAATCCCCGGGTTCAGATTCCGTTTGAGCTGCACGACAAGTCGTTGCACCTGACGGAGTGGGCAAGGCAGCCGATGTTGCTCAATCCGGTCGCACTGAGTTTCGACTACGAGGGTCGGTTGTACGTGGTGGAGACCGCTCGCCGCGGCACGGTGGATATCGACATTCGTAGTCACAAGGAATGGGTAATCGACGATCTTTCGAGTGAGACCATCCCGCAGTTGCGACGGATGTTTCGCGCGAAAATGGCACCGGAACTCAGCGAACAAAATAAGTCGTGGCTGGCAGACCGGAACGGTGATGGCTCTCACGACTGGCGGGACTTGATGGCGGTCAAGGAACGGATTCATCTGCTGCAGGATACTGACGACGACGGCAGAGCCGATGTCGCCAAGGTGTTTGCCGAGGGATTCAATCAGGAGATCAATGGCGTGATGGCCGGTGTGCTCCCGTACCGGGGCAACGTGTACGCGACGATTTACCCGGATGTCTGGAAACTGAACGACATTAATGATGACGGATACGCCGACAAACGGGAGGTGTTTTTTCACGGGTTCGGCGTGCATGCTGCGTTTGACGGTCACGACCTGCACGGGCTGACGGTCGGGCCGGACGGGAAGCTGTACTTTTCGGTCGGCGACAACGGCTTCTCGGTTCGTACGCGCGAGGGTCGGCTGCTGCATCACCCGAACACCGGTGGCGTGCTGCGCTGCAACTGGGACGGCAGCGACCTCGAGGTGTTTGCCACCGGGCTGCGCAACGTGCAGGAACTAGCTTTCGACGAGTTCGGCAACCTGTTCTCGGTGGACAACGACGGCGACATCCGCGAGGAACGCGAACGGTTCGTCTACATTACTGAGGGGAGCGATTCCGGCTGGCGTTTGAACTGGCAATTCAAAAAAGGCGGCTGGCCAGGACGCACCCAGACACCGGAGTATTGTCCATGGATCGATGAAAAACTTTGGCTTCCGCACTGGCCCGGGCAGGCCGCCTACATCACGCCGCCGATGAGTGAATTTTCCGTTGGCCCGGGTGGTTTCAAGTACAACCCGGGCACGGCATTGAACGACCGCTATAAGGGCGCGTTTTTCCTGTGCGAGTTTCCCGTGCAAAAGGTGACCGCCTTCAAGACCGAGCCAAAGGGAGCGTATTTCAAAATGGTCGACGAACACATTTTCCTGTTCGGGATGATGGCCAGCGCGATCAACTTCGGCCCGGACGGCTCGCTGTACGTCGCCAACTGGGACGGCAAATGGCAGCCCAACGAACTTGGCAGCATCTGGGTGGTCGACGATCCAGCGATTCGAAAATCGGAACAGCGCAAACATGTCGCCAAGCTGCTCCGTAGCGATTTCGGCAACCACACGAATTCGTTCCTCGTCTATCTGCTCGCCCATGCGGATCAGCGGATTCGGCTCGAGGCGCAGTTCGAGTTGGCTAGGCGCGACCGGTTTGACGAGTTTCTTGGCTTGGCCACCAATCCCAATGGCGACCGGCTCGCGCGCGTTCACGCGATGTGGGGCCTTGGCCAACTTGACGCCGACCAGCAGCGAGACAAGCGCTTAGCCAAGCGGCTTCCGTTTGCAGACAACGACGCCGAGATCCGTGCCCAGGCAGCCAAGCTGGCCGGGACACGCGTGCTGACTTCAGCCGCGCCCAGGCTGATGGACCTGCTTCACGACAAGAGCGCCCGGGTGAGGTTTCACGCGGCGATGGCGCTTGGCCAAGCGGGCAGCCCCGAATCGACCTCCAACCTGATTGCACTCCTCGAGCGCAACAACGACAAGGATGCCTACATCCGGCACGCGGCCATCATGGGACTGACCGGCAGCGCGGAGCCGGAACAGTTGATCGCATCGAGCAGCCATGGCTCCGCCGCCGTGCGCGTGGCCGCGGTGGCCGCCCTGCGAAGGCTCAGGCATACCGGTGCTGAAAAATTTCTGAACGATGAAAATGAGTGGGTGTTTCGCGAGGCTGTCAGCGCGATTCACGACGACGAATCGATCCTCGAGGCATTGCCCAGTGTGGCGAATCTCCTGCCCGGCAGTGACCGTGAATCAGAGGCAATCTCGCGACGGCTTCTCAGCGCTAACCTTCGCGTCGGTCGCCCGGAGAACGCACAACGATTGATCGACTATGCACTGGACAAAACCAAGCCGAGCACCATGCGCGCCGAGGCGTTGCTTTGTCTGCGAGACTGGAATCGTCGACCATTTGTCGACCGGGTTGAGGGTCGCGTTCGGACGCTCTCCAAACGAGACGACGGCTTGGCCAAGCGCTTGGTTGAAGCAAACCTCCAAGAACTTTTCGAAGCAGCCAATGGCGAAGTACTCGCTGAGTTGATCCGGCTTTGTGAGCGACTTCAACTCAACCTCGGGGCCGGGCCGCTTCTCATCATCGCCAAATCCGAGTCACAGGAGTTGGCGGCCCGGCTGCAGGCGGTCCAGTCCATCGCCGGAAAAGAGAACATCACCCAACCGCTGGTCGACCTGACACGAAGCAGGCACTCACAAATCCAAGTGGCCGCCGTCCAAAAACTCGCCGAAACCGCACCCGAACAGTTCGCGGAAAAACTGTCCGGCAACTGGGACAAGCTCAGTGAACCGGCGCAACAGGCATTCATCGGCAGCCTTGGCAGGGACGTGAGCGAGGAGGGACATAAAATCCTTGGCAGGACTTTCGCTTCACTGCTGGATGGCGAGCTACCCAAGGCTTTGGAGCTGGACGTGGTCACCGCCGCCAAGGCGCGAAAATCAAAAAATCTAAATCAGTTAATCAAGCGATACGAAGCCGGGCAATCGGCGGAAAATCCGATTAACGAATACCAGGCTACTCTCGTTGGTGGAGACGCTGCGAAGGGGAAGCAGGTTTACGAGAATCACGTGGCCGCCCAGTGCGTCCGCTGCCACGACGCCGGCGGTCAGGGGAATCAGGCCGGGCCAGTGTTGACCGGCATTGGCAAACGGGTCGATAAGGAATACTTGCTGCGCTCGCTCATCACGCCTAACTCGGAAATCGCAACGGGTTTTGGCGTGACGATTGTGGAACTCACCAACGGCAAATCACTCGTGGGGCGCGTCGAAAAACAAACTGACCAATCGCTCTTGCTGGTTCCAGCACAGGGTAAAACGATCGAGATTTCCAAGGGAGAGATCAAAAAAATCACCGAGACAAAAACTTCGGTGATGCCACCGATGGGATCAATCCTGACAAAACACCAACTCCGCAACCTGATCGCCTACCTGGAGACTCTTTAACTGCGCTTGGCCAAGGCGGGCAGCGTTAACTCACCGCCTCGACGCAGCGGGTGCAGAGGGTGGCGTGCTCGTCGTGAGAGCCAACGCTGGGTTCCCAGCGCCAGCAGCGTTCACATTTTTCGCCATCGGCATTGGCCACAGCCACCTGAAGTTCCTCCGACTCACCTTCGCTCAGGGTCAATTGCGATACGTTGACAAGTTCGCGCAAGTCTTCCTGATGCGCTTGGCCAATCTCAAGCTCAAGGCCGGTGCCAGTAAGGGCCACGCACGCCTCGAGCCCCTTGCCGATGCGCTTGGCCTGCCGCGCCTCTTCCAGTACAGGCAGGGCGCGTTCGCGGATGGCAAACAGGGTTTGCCAGTTGGCCGCCTCGTCGGCACTGATGCTGAACTCAAACGGTTCCCAGTCGGCCAAGTGCACACTGCCACTGTCGAGATGCGGGATGGCCTCCCACGCCTCGTCGGCTGTAAAGACGAGCATCGGCGAAAGCATCTTGGTAAATGACTGAATGAGGCGATAAAGCGCAGTCTGAGTGGACCGGCGACGCGGTGAATTGGCTGGCGACGTGTAGAGCCGATCCTTCACGGTATCGTGGTAAACAGCCGACAGCTCCACAGAAACGAATTGGGTGATCCGCTGGTAGGCGGCATGAAACTCGCACGCATCGAACGCCGCACGCACGTCGGTATCGAGCTTGGCGAAGGCGTCTAGTATCCAGCGGTCGAGCCCAGTCAAATCGTCGGCGTCAACGGTGTGCTGCACGGGATCGAAGTCGTACAGGTTACTGAGTTGATAACGGAGGGCATTGCGGATGCCACGATACGCCTCCGCGACCTTCTTAATGCGTTCCTCGCTGACGGTAATGTCGTTTCGAAAATCCTGCGACGCCACCCACAGCCGGACGATGTCCGCTCCGTAGTTGCCGACGTACGCCTCGGCCGTTTGCGGCTTGGCATAGCCGCCGTCCTGTTTGCTTTTGGAAATCTTTTCGCGATCGGCATCGACCATGAAGCCGTGGGTTAAAACGTTGCGGTACGGCGCAACGCCGTTGCCGGCGAGCGACAGGAGCAGCGACGATTGAAACCAGCCGCGATGCTGGTCGCTGCCCTCGAGGTAATAGTCGGCCTGCCACGCGTCGGGCGTGCCGGCCTCGGCACCCGGACGGCCCAGCTCGCTGCGTTGCATCAGTACGGCACGCGAGGACGAACCGGAGTCGATCCACACGTCAAGGGTGTCGGTGGATTTGCCAACCGCCTCGGCGCCGTCCCAGTCGTCCGGCTTGACCGCAGCCCACAGGTCGGCCAGCTCGCGCTCAAACCAGACATTGGAGCCATTTTCCTGCACGAGATCAGCGGTGTTGCGCACGATGCGTGCGTCGAGAATCGGCTCGCCCTGTGCGTCGTAAAATGCCGGGATCGGCACGCCCCACGATCGCTGCCGGGAGATGCACCAGTCGGGGCGCGACTGCACGGCACCCTCAATGCGGTTGCGGCCCCAGCCGGGAACCCAGTTGACGCTGTCGATCGCGGCGAGCGCCTTGTCGCGAAAACCTTCGTGGTCGATGTTGACGAACCACTGATCCATCGCACGGAAAATTACCGGCGACTTGCTGCGCCAACAGTGCGGGTAGCTGTGCTCGTAACGCTCCTCAAAGGCAAGCTTGTCACCGGCCTTCAGCACCTCGATGACGGCTTCGTTGGCCTCGCTCCGACCGTTTTTCGGCAGGATTTGTTTACCAACCAGTTCGTCGGAAATCTGCTGTTCCTCCGGCAGGTCTGCCGTTCGAGCGAGGCGGCCGCTGTCGTCCACCGGCGAGTAGATCGGCAGACCGTTGTTGCGTCCGAGATTGTAGTCGTCCTGACCGTGGCCGGGCGCGATGTGCACCAGACCGGTACCGGCGCTGTCGTCCACAAACATGTCCCCGGCGAACAGCTTGCCGGTGCGATTGCAGAACGGGTGGTGGTACTCAAACTCCTCCAGTTGATCCCCCTGCACCGTGCGCAGAATCTCGAAGTCCCCCGCCCAGCCGCATTTTTCGACGACCGTGTCGAGCAGCGGCACGCTGACAAGCAGCGCCTCCTCCCCGACGCGAATGAGCTGGTAGTCGAATTGTGAGTTGTACGCGACCGCGAGATTGGCCGGGAGCGTCCACGGCGTGGTGGTCCAGATCAACAGGTGCATGTTGATCTCGCCCACGATCGGGAACTTCACGTACACGCTTTGGCTGACGTGGTCCTGATA
>WTHH01000310.1 GCA_011523195.1 Verrucomicrobiales bacterium | reverse complement strand
CATCAACGATGGCCTGCGTGCACGGCGGCGTGCGGCCGTGGGTTGAGCATGGTTCCAGAGTAACAAACAGCGTGGCGCCGCGTGTTGCGTGGCCGTTTTTCACGGCATCCTCGATGGCGTTCACCTCGGCGTGCGCCAGCCCGGCCCGCCGATGCCAGCCACGGCCGATGATCTTGCCGCGCCGAACCAGGACCGCACCGACCATCGGATTGGGCGATGTCTCCCCTCTGGCCCGCCTGGCCAGGCGCAGCGCCTCCCGCATCCACTGTTCGTCGGTGCTCAAGGTCGGTCAGCGCACCTGATTGTTCGTGCCAAGGAGATCGTTCAACGCACGATTGGCCACGCGAACGATGTACTTGTTCGGCTGGCCAACGAGCGCCTGTTTCAACTCCGGGATTGCCGGTCGCGCCTGCTCCTCCATTTCATCGAGCACGATCGCCGCCTGCAGCCGCGCCCACTGGTGAGGACCGGCAAGCGCCTTTTTCAGCGTGGGCAGTGCCTCCTTTGGCTCGCCCATTCGCGCCAGCGCACGACCAGCCGCAATTCGCACGCTCGCAGATGAATCGCCTAGCGCCTTGTGCATTGCTGCCATCGCCTTGGGGTTCCTTTCCGGAGCGATATTGCCCACGCCGGTTGCGCCCCAGTACCGCACTGCGGCATCGGAATCATCCATCGCCGTGAGCAACCTTGGGAGCGCGGTCGGGCCGGAAGAAGCCAGCGCGGCAGTCTCACCCAGCCGCGTCATCACGGCGGCGCTGCCGTCCTGTCGGAGGATGTCGTAGCGAGCGCCGTGCACTTTTTCGCGGGCGATAATTTCCGGCTCTGGCAACAGGCCTATGTCTCGTGTCTCGCTAACCCAGCGGTAATGAGTCTCGCGCATTGTTTTCAAACGATCGGAGTGCTCTGGATTCGCTGCGAGGTTGTTCACCTCGTGTGGGTCGTTTTTCAAGTCGTACAATTCCTCGACCGGCTTGCGGGCCGCCGAAAAAAGCCGCGCCGCGCCGGACAGGCCACCGCTTTTTTCGAGTCGCCGAATCTCCTTCATCGTCGCCCCCTTTTCCGGCGTGTTCATGTATTGGTAATAGGGCTTGAGGGGTTCGTAGTTGCGGATGTAGCGGAAGCGGCTGTCGCGCACCATGCGGATGATGTCGTAACGCTCGTCCATCCGGTCGCGTGCTCCGTAAACGTATCGCCGTGCTGCACCCAGTTTTCCGCCGAGAAAAGCGCGACCCTGCATGTGCCCAGGAACATCGACACCGGCGAGGTTGAGCACTGTCGGCGCGAAATCAATCGAACTGACCAACTGTGAGTCGACCGTGTGCGGCCTTCCCTGTTTTCCATTGCGGAGGCTCCCCGGGATGCGGACGATCAACGGAATGCGCGTCCCGGAATCGTACAGCCAACGCTTGGCCCGCGGCAAGCCGACCCCGTGGTCGCTCCAGAAAAAAACGATCGTGTTATCCGCCTCGCCGGATGCCTCGAGCGCGCGCAGATGCTCGCCGACCCACGCATCCATAGCGGTTATCAACTCGTAGTTGCGCTTCCAATCCTCCCGCACTAACGGCGTTTCGGGGTAGTACGGCGGCAACTTGAGCGTGCCGGGATCCTGCCGTTGCGACGGCTTTAAGTTCGCCGTGACCGAACGATACTTGGACTCCCCGGCGATGCCACTCTCGTGGCAACCGCCGAAATTGAACACCGCGAAAAACGGCTGACCGGCCTTGCGGTTTTTCCAATGCGCCCGGCCGTTGGAGGCATCCCACGTCTCCCACGGTGCGGAAAACTGGTAATCGGTCTTGGAATTGTTCGTGCAGTAGTAGCCGGCCTCGCGGAGGAGAATGGGGAACGGCTTCACGAACGACGGCAGCTTGGCGTTGCACCGCATGTGGTGGGTGCCAAGCGTGGTCTGGTACATGCCGGTGATGATGCCGGATCGACAAGGCGCACAGACCCCGGCAGTGGTAAAGGCGTGGGTGTAGCGGACACCCTGTTTGGCAAGTCGATCGAGATTCGGGGTGATCGCGCGGTCATCGCCGTAGCAGCCAAGGTGCGGACTGATATCCTCGGCCGACAGCCAGAGGATGTTTGGTGGCTTGGCCAAGCCGGCCGGCGCCTGACCAAGCTCGGCCAAACAAATCGCGACAAAAATAAAACGCATCGTTATGCCGAGAATCTACCGGCTCTCCACCGGTATCGCACTCCGAAAAATCCAGCGCTTGGCCAAGCGCAGCGGACGCTCAGGGATACAGCAACTCCTGCTCCCACGAACCGTCCGGGAGTGCGGTGTATCGCAATCGCTCGTGCAGCCGGGCATCGGCGTCTAACCAAAACTCCACCTCGGCGGGCTGGAGCAGCCAGCCTGACCAATGGGGCGGACGCGGGATAACACTGCCCTCCGGGTACTTAGTCCGGTACTCCGCCACGCGTTGCTCAAATTCACGGCGGCTCGACATCAACGACGATTGAAGCGACGCCCACGCGCCCACCTTGCTGGCGTGATCGCGGCTCGCAAAATAGGCATCCGCCTCCGCGTCGCTGACGAGGGTAACACTCCCGGAGACGCGCAACTGCCGCCGGAGTTTCTTCCAGTGAAAACACATCGATGCCCTCGGGTTGCCCTGCAGTTCCTCCGCCTTGCGGCTGTTCATGTTGGTGTAAAAAACGAATCCGGCCTCAGTCGCCCCCTTCAGGAGCAACATGCGAACACTCGGCTGGCCGGCGGCATCCACCGTGGCCAATGCAAATGCCGTGGGATCGTCGTGTTCGGCTTCGCCGGCCTCCGCGATCCAGCGCTGAAAGAGCGGCAACGGGGCGGTTTCATCTCCGAATACCTCATTCAAACCGTGCGAGTTGAGGGAATCCTCCATCGGTCAGGCGCCCCAGTCGGTGAGCTGATCATGGATCGCGCTCAGGTCATCGTCGCGCAAAGCCATCTTGCGAATCGTCTTGTGGTCGGACCGATCCGCAGCGATGCCAAGCCAGCGCCATGCCTCCTCCAACTCCTCCAATCGGCAGCAGTAGCAGGCAAGATTGTAAGGGATGGTCGACTCCTTTGGGAACCGATCGACCGCCTCGCGCAAGGTGTCGTAGGCCATCCGAATGCCGCAGCCGTCGGCACGCCGAAGTGCGTACGCCCAGTTGATCCAGTTGGCAGCATTGTCCGGTTGATCGGATACCTGATCGCGCGCGAGTTCCTCTGCCTCAGCCCAGTTTTTCTCCTGCGCAAGGATGCTCCACTGGACACCGCGAACCTCCGGCAACTGCGCCACCTCAGGGGTGAGGGTCTGGAGTTCTTTCCGAGCCTCAGCCGGCATGCCCAGCTCCAGCCAGCCCATCGCCGAGCGGAGGGTGAAAACGTCGCTCGTCTCAATCCCGGGCTTCGGCTCGGGTGGATACGGGCTGGTGTCCTCGTCAATCGTCACCGTTTATTTTTCGATCGCTTTTCCGGCAGTCTTCCAGCCGTTAAAACCGGGTGCAAGATCCACCGTGTACTTGAATCCCATTTTACTCATTTTTTTGCAGGCACGCGCGCTGCGCACACCGCCCGCGCAGTAGACGAGATAAACCTTGTCCTTGTCCAGCTTGGCCACCTCGTCGGCGAACTTGGGTGAAAACCAGTCGATCCACTTGGTGCCGGGGATGTGGCCGGCCTTGTATTCCGGCGTGGTGCGGACATCGAGCAGCGTCAGGTTGTCGGCCTTCCACATTTTCTCAAACAAACCCACGCCGATGCGAAACGGCTTGCCCTCTTCGATGCCGTACTTTTCCGCCAACTCTGCGGGAGACGCGCCGGGCTTGGCCGACTTGTCCAGGCACCATGCAACGGCGTTATCGAGCAGCTTGACGAATTGGGGATTTGCAAAATCGTCCTTGTGGCCAAGCGACGAGTAAAAAGTTCGGTTGCCCTTGTAGCTGTGAGTCCACGCGACCGGCTCGGCCGGATGCCCCTCCACCCTGCCGGTGAGCAGCGACTTGGCCTCCTTGGCCAAGGGGGTGTTTTTGTAGAGCGACCCGCCCATTTTGAACTCGCTCCCTACGCCATTGAGGACCGGATGCCCCTTGGCTCCCGTTACGACCGATGCGTTTCCGAGCAGCTCATTTTTGTGATGGCCCTGATAGTTTCCACCCAGCACCAGCTTGTCCATCTCCAGCCAGTTTTGAATAGCGTGGCTCGCGGTGCGCAAACCAATCACCGGTTTTCCGCTCTCGATGTATCGCTTCACCTGGCCAAGCTGGTCGGCAGGCAGCGTCATGCGGCGCATGTAAAAAATAACCAGATCCGCTTGGCCAAGCGCATCGAGATTAGCGAACTCGTTTTTTTCGACACGTGTCAACGTGGTGCACCGGAAGCCAAACTTCTTCTCTAGTGCCTCGGCGTACTTCGGAAGGGTCACGGCAGAGTCGTACAGTTTCTCGCCGCTAAGCAACACAACATGGGGCTTGGCCTCCACCGCGAACGGCTTGGCCAAGCCAGCCAACAATCCAGCCGCCACAAAAAAACGCATCAATGATTTCATTCCTTGGCCGAGACAACGCCTCGGCCACTGAAGATTCCCCATGTCAGCCCGACTGTCCAGTCGCCAGTGGCCGGGGTGGTGAACAACTTGTGATTAAAATCATCGGGAGAGGGGTTGACACACTACATGTTGTGTACTTTCCTTCGGCGGCTACATTCGATTGTGTTAGCTCGGCATTATGCGTTGCCCCAAGTGTGGTTGTGTGGATGACAAGGTGATCGATTCCCGATCGTCCAAGGACGGGCTAGCCATACGGCGGCGCCGCCAGTGCCTTGAGTGCACCCAGCGCTTCACCACCTACGAGGAAATCGAGCGCGGAATCCTCATGGTGATCAAGGACGACGGCGCCCGGGAAAAATTCAACCGCGAGAAACTTGAAACCGGCATCAACGTCGCCTGCGAAAAACGGCCGATCAGCGCCGAGGCCATCGAGGAAATGATACGCGAGGTGGTGGACGAGTTGTACGACGAGTTCGACGGCGAAGTCCCCTCCAAGGTCATCGGCCGGAAGGTGATGGAGAAACTTAAAAAACTCGACGGCGTCGCCTACGTCCGTTTCGCCAGTGTGTACTGGCGGTTTGACGACGCGGCGGAATTCCTCAAGGCCGTGCAGCGATTCGAGGAACGGGATGATACAACTACAATCCAACTACCTGGTTTTTAGGATGTCCACCGGGGAGTTGCTTCCCTGCTCCGCCGAGGCCGTCACTGCTGAGTTACTCGGGGACACCCTGAACCTTATCGAGCCGCACACCATCCAGGAGGCGCTCAAGGCCGTGGTCTACTACTTCCGGGAAGAGCACGAGGAAACCAGTGTCTCGGTGGATCAATTCTCCAGCGCACTGGGAAAAGTGCTTCAGGGGTTTGGATTTGATGTCGTGTTCGATGAGGACCCGCAGATCAATCTTCGCGTGGAGGAAACCGACATGGCCCGGCTCGCCCGCGAAACCTCCGGCCAGCAGTACGAGCTGCTTTTCTTCCAGCGACTGCGGCTCGAAGTGCGAAGCAGCCTTC
>WTHH01000333.1 GCA_011523195.1 Verrucomicrobiales bacterium | reverse complement strand
CCTTCTAGCCGATTACTACGGGCGCAATGGCAAGCCGGAGGAGGCCGGGTTGTTTTTTCAACGCGCCGAACAAGTCAATGATTTCGAGGTGCGCGCCAAGGTGGCTCACGCCCAGTTTCTCGTCAGTCGCAGTGCTTATGACAAGGCGGTGCCGCTATTGAAATCCGCCCAGTCAAAGCGTCCGCGGGACAGCGTGCAACGCTATCTCAATCAGGTTGAAAAACTGGCCCGCCTGATCGGCAACTAAACCGGTGCGCCCGGATTCAAAAACGCTTGGGCGGACCGGTTGCCCGCCGTAGAGTGGGCCTTTAGCATGGGCAACGTCCGTCTCCTTTCAGAAACTGTTTCCAATCAGATCGCCGCCGGTGAGGTGGTCGAGCGCCCAGCCAGCGTGGTCAAGGAACTGATTGAAAATGCGTTGGACGCCGGGGCGACACGAATTTCGGTGGAGATTCAGGCGGGCGGACGGAGCCTGATTCGTGTGACCGACAACGGCGTCGGCATGAACCGGGACGATGCGCTGCTTTGCCTTGAGCGCCACGCGACCAGCAAGATCCAATCCGCCGATGACCTCGCATCCATCGCCACGATGGGATTTCGCGGTGAGGCGATCCCGAGTATCGCGAGCGTTGGCCGGATGACACTGACCACCCTGTCCCGCGAGAATGAATCCGGTGAAGGCACCCGGATCGAGATTCACGGCGGGAAGATTCGGCAGGTCGAATCGGCAGGGCACGCGGTGGGAACCACCGTCGAGATTCGCTCGTTGTTTTACAATCTTCCGGCGCGTCGAAAATTTCTGCGTACACCGGAGACGGAACGAAGTCACATTCAGCATTTCCTGACGCTTGTGGCGTTTGCCAACCCGTCGGTCGGCTTCGTGTTTACGCAGGACCAGCGCCGTGTCTGGGAGTTGGCGCCGTGTCAGGTGGACGATTCAGTTGAGTCACAGGTTGCCGCAGTGCGCGAACGGATGGGAGCCCTTCACGGGGAGGGGATTAGCCTGCTTAACGTTCATAGCAGCGCTGAGTATCGCGTGGCACGGGCGCTGCCGGACAACCCGGAAGATGGAATGGAGTGGGATGAAACTACGAAAGTGAAAATCTGGGGCCTGATCGGTGCACCGGGCGTATCCCGCTCCACCCGGGCCAACCAGCACTTGTTTGTTAACCGACGACCGGTGGAGAACAAAAGCCTGAACAGGGCGTTGATGGAGGGCTATCACACCGCGTTGATGAAGGGACAGTTCCCGGTGTGCTGCCTTTTTCTCGAGATCGATCCCGGCGAGGTGGACGTGAACATCCACCCTGCCAAGCGCGAGGTAAAGTTCCATCACGAGCGTGATGTCCGCCGCATCCTGACTCGGGCGGTGCAGGAGACCTTGCTTGAATTTCATCAACCTAAAACGGAGGCGAAGACGCTTGGTCAAGCGGATTTGGGCACTGCCGAATGGGATGCGGTGGATGCCGTGACTGCACCGGATGTAGCCGTTCCGGAACCACTGCCCGCCCAGCAGGAACTGGGGAACACGGAATCAATCGCCGCGCTTAGCCAAGGGCGTGACGGGGAACAGATGCTGGACAGTCGGCCGGCTCTGGACACCCAGCCTGTACAGTTATCGTCACCAGCGCTTGGCCAAGCGGAAGCTCAACCTGTTCCTATGTTGCGAGTACCTCTTCGATTGCTCGGCGTGGTGGGGCGACTGTACGTGGTGCTCGAGTCGGACAAGGGCATGGTGCTGATGGACCAGCACGCCGCACACGAGCGGGTGTTATATGAGCAGATGCTGCGACGAATGGAAACGGAGGGCAGTGCGACTTCACAAAAACTGCTGTTGCCGGAGACAGTGGAATTGCCGCCCAAGGATGCAAAGTTTTTGAAGGGAACTTTGGAAACACTGAACCGGCTGGGTGTGGGCCTGAGTGAGTTTGGCGAGCGCACGTTTATGCTCGATGCGCTGCCGCCGTTCGTGAAGTCGGCCGATTCCAGAAAGTTCGTCCTCGAGTTGGTCGATAAACTTCAGGCGACCGGCGAGGGGGTAAACGCCCTGCGGCTCGGCGAGGATATGATTGCCAAGACGGTCTGCCGCCACGCCGTGAAAGCTAATGACTCACTACGAGAGGAGGAGTTGCAGGGGTTGGTCGATGACCTGCGCCGGTGCGAGATGCCCTATACTTGTCCGCACGGCCGCCCCACGCTCATCGAGATGAGCTATCCGGATCTGGAGAAGAAATTCGGGCGGATCCAGTAGTGGGGGTGGTTAGTTATCCCGGACTCGCGGGCTCGTCCTTCCAAATTCGGCCCTGATTTAAGGTGGAGGGACGAGCCTGCGAGTCCGAGATACGTCCCAAATGTTACGCTTGGCCAAGCGCGTTACTTGACGGCCATCTTGAGCAGAAACTCGATGTTGTTGTCGGTCTGCTTGAGCTTGTTGAGCAGCAGATCCATCGCCTCTACTGGCGGAACGCCGGTAAGGGCACGGCGGAGGTTCACGATACGGGGGAGTTCCTGCTCGTGGTAGAGTAGTTCCTCTTTTCGCGTACCGGACAACTCCACGTTGATGGAGGGGAAAATGCGGCGATCGACAAGCGAACGATCAAGGTGCACCTCCATGTTGCCGGTGCCCTTGAACTCCTCAAAAATGACTTCGTCCATACGAGAGCCGGTATCGACCAGCGCCGTGGCACAAATGGTGAGTGAGCCGCCTTCCTCGACGTTCCGGGCGGCACCGAAGAAGCGCTTGGGCTTGTGCAGGGCATTGGCGTCCACACCGCCGGAGAGAATTTTGCCGGAGTGAGGCTGGACTGTGTTGTAGGCGCGAGCCAAACGGGTAATGGAGTCGAGTAGGATCATCACATCCTTCTTGTGCTCAACCATGCGCTTGGCCTTCTCGATGACCATCTCGGCCACCTGCACGTGGCGCTCGGGCGGTTCGTCGAAGGTGGAACTGATCACCTCGGCGGCGTCGCAGTTGCGGATCATGTCGGTGACCTCCTCCGGTCGCTCGTCGATGAGCAGAATGAAGAGGTACACCTCCGGGTTGTTTTTGATGATCGCATTGGCGAGGTTCTGCATGAGCACCGTCTTACCGGTACGCGGCGGAGCCACGATGAGTCCGCGGGTGCCCTTGCCGATGGGGCAGACGAGATCCATCACGCGTGTTGAATATTCCGTGGGATCATTTTCAAGAAAGAATCGTTCCTCGGGGAAGAGTGGCGTGAGATTGTCGAAGTGAATTTTGTCCTTGGCCTTCTCCGGTTCCTCGCGGCCAACGGAGGAGACTTTGACCAGCGCGAAAAATCGCTCCTTGTCCTTGGGGCGACGAATTTCGCCGGAGATGATGTCACCTGTCTGCAGATCGAAGCGCCGAATCTGTGATGGGGAGACGTAGACGTCCTCGGGGCAGGGCAGGTAGTTGAAACTCTGTGAGCGAAGGAAACCAAATCCTTCGGGCAAAATCTCCAGCACACCCTCGGTGTAAAGTACGCCGGTTTTCTCGGCGTTACGCTGGAGAATCTGAAAGATGAGTTCGTGTTTCTGGAGGGAGCCATAGTTGGGAATTTCCAGTTCCTTGGCCATCTTGTTGAGTTCAGGCATGTCGAGTGCCTGCAGTTGGCTCATGTTGACCGTTTCGCCGTCGCAGCTGGGTTCGTCAGCCAGTTCCATGTCCTCCACGTCCTCAATGGGTGGTGTGGGCGGGTTCTTGTCTCCGTAGGCGCGCAGATATTTGTTCCGAACGGCCGCCGCCTCTGTGGCAGCCAGTCCGGTGGATTTTTTCTTTCGTGGTCCTTTTTTCTTACGACTCGTGTTTTTCATCAGCTCAACACCATTGGTGTTAAAAAATCGGGGGAGATGCGCCCTGCGTCTCCGCTAAAAAGGGGAATTTTAAATCGGAAAAAAACCGCTCCTTCACGGGGGATTAGTCGAACCGCGGGTAGGCAGCTCGAGGCTAACTTAATAGGGCAAGGGGAATCTCGCAGTCAGTTGCCGCACACGTTGCCTGACCTGCTCCTGCTTGTCAACATTTTTTATGTCAAGCAGTACCTCGCTGATCATGTCGGCAATGTCGGCCATCTCCGCCTCGCCCATGCCGCGGGTGGTCACGGCGGGACTGCCAATGCGTATCCCGCTGGCCTGAAATGGGGAACGCGTCTCAAAGGGTATGGTGTTTTTATTTACGGTAATGCCGGCCTCGTCGAGTGCGGTCTGGCATTCCTTGCCGGTCATGTCGCGTGAGCCGACGTCCACCAACATTAGGTGATTTTCGGTGCCGCCGCTGATGAGGCGAAATCCGTTGTTGGCCAGGCCGCTGGCCAGCGCGGCTGCGTTGGTTACGACTTGTGCCTGATATTGCTTGAACTCCGGCTGCAACGCTTCCCAGAAGCAGACCGCCTTGGCCGCGATGACGTGCATCAGCGGTCCACCCTGAATGCCGGGGAAGGTCTGGGAATCAATTTGCTTTTGGTATTCCTTGCCGCAGAGAATCAATCCGCCGCGCGGGCCGCGCAACGTCTTGTGCGTGGTGGTGGTGACGAAATGTGCGTGGCCGACCGGGCTGGGGTGTTGTCCGGTGGCGACCAGTCCGGCGATATGGGCGATGTCCGCGAGCAACAGCGCTCCGACATCGCGGGCAATCTGGCCCATGCGCTCGAAGTCAATCACGCGAGAGTAGGCACTGGCCCCCACTGTGATCATGGCCGGCTTTTTTTCGCCGGCAACCTTCGCAAGATTGTCGTAATCAATCAGCTCAGTCTCCTCATTCACGCCGTAATGGATCACCTCATAAAAACGCCCTGAGAAATTCGCCTTGTTGCCGTGGGTCAGGTGCCCGCCGTGGGACAGATCCATCGTGAGAATCTTGTCGCCGGGCTGTAGCGTGGAAAAGTAGACAGCCATGTTGGCACCGCTTCCGGAGTGCGGTTGGACGTTCGCGTGTTCGGCTCCGAACAACTTTTTGGCCCTCTCAATGGCCAGTTCCTCTGCAACATCCACAAATTCGCAACCGCCATACCAGCGCTTGGCCGGATATCCTTCGGCGTATTTGTTGGTAAGGGTGGATCCCTGCACCTCCATCACCGCTGGGCTGGTAAAGTTTTCGCTGGCGATCAGCTCGATGTTTTCCTGTTGACGGGTGGTCTCCTGGTTGATGACCTGGGCAATCTCGGGGTCGACGGAAGAAAGTCGGTGCTCCGCACTGCCGGATTCCACCTTGTCGACCCGGCGCTCATGGCGTCCGCCGGCTTCAAACTGGGTCTCGACGAACTTGTCGAGAATACGCTTGGCCAAATTTTCGTCCATGCCGTTAACCCCGATGCAGAGCACGTTGGCGTTGTTGTGCAGGCGTGCGCTGACTGCGGTGGCCTCGTCGGCGACCAGCGCCGCCCGGATGCTGGGCGTCTTGTTAGCGGCAATGCTCATGCCCACGCCGGTAGTGCAAAGCAGCATGCCCAACCGGCATTGGCGGGAAGCCACCGAGGCGGCGACTTCCTGAGCGTAGTCCGGGTAGTCCGTACGATCCTCAGAGTCACACCCAAAATCGGCGACCGGAATGCCTTTTTCCTCGAGGTAATGA
>WTHH01000112.1 GCA_011523195.1 Verrucomicrobiales bacterium | reverse complement strand
GGCCCGGCACCGCCCAGCCGACCGTGTCCGGAATATTGACCGTGGTGGCCCCGGCATCGACCACCGCCTGGCAGACCTCCGCGAGAAAATCCGGTTCGGTTCGGGAGCCGTCCTCGGGAGAAAACTCGACATCGGCCACAAGTTTGCGCGCACGTTTCACACCCTCCACAGCGAGCTTGATGATCTGGCTCTGCGCCTTGCCGAGCTTGAACTCACGGTGCAGTTTGGAAGTCGCGAGAAACACATGGATGCGCCCTTTTTTACCGGCAGGAGCCACGGCCTTACCGGCCGCCTCGATGTCGCGCGGCACGCATCGCGCCAGCCCGGCAATGATCGGCCCCTTGATCTCCCTGGCGATGGTGCTGACAGCAGTAAAATCGCCATCGCTGATCACGGGAAAACCGCCCTCGATCACGTCCACCTTCAGTCGGGCCAGTTGACGGGCGACCTCGAGTTTTTCGCGAAGCGTCATCGAGGCGCCAGGGCACTGCTCACCGTCGCGGAGTGTCGTGTCAAAGATAAGGATTCGGTTCTTTTTCATGTCGTCGTTGATGCGTGGTAGTTAACAAAAAACCCCGTCGCCTTTCGGGCAGCGGGGTTTACGAACTTCATGGACACCAGTTTAAACCTCAGCCGCCTGCACGCTTCCCAAAAGCGCCAGTCCCAGCAGCGAAAGTCGTAGGCTCAAACTTGCCATCGCGGCGCAACCTAGCGACGCCCCTCCGCCAAGTCAAAGGGTTTTTCCGGCCTTTGGAGTAAGCTTGGCCAAGCGCTTGGTTTACTCGTCGCCTTCGTCAGGGTCGCCGGTGAGGATCACGGCGGCGGCCTCGGACGGCTTGGCCTCGAAGAGCACGCTCTCCGGCCCCCAACCGGCCCAACCGGTCAGCCCGGGGGCATCCGGGTCACTATCGACCACCGCCACTCCAAGGCCGAAGTACAGATCCTTCTTCAGCTTGGCCACGCCGAGGGTTTGTGGAGAAAACCAAAACTCGTACACCGTGGTGCCGGTGCTGGGGTCGATTGTTTTTTGTTTCCGCCGCATGACGACGTTGAACGCTGCGTCGCCGGTGATCTGTTCCACAAATCCGGCGCGTTGCGGTGCGTCCTCATCGGTCAGTCGGTCCTTGTCGTAAATAAAATCGGTGGCGAGGAACGGGTCGGACAGCGCAAAGGCAAACTCACCCAGCACCCTGCTCCGCTCGTCATTGGTGAACAACACTTTCACCGAATCACCGGCGGTGGCGTCCTTGTTGGTATGGTGATGGAAGTCGTCCTCGACCTCGATCGTCAACAGGAGGCCGTCAGGGTTCCAACCTAGACCCATCATGATCCGGTGATCTTTGACACCCTCCCACTTGCCGTCGCCAACCTCGACGTACTGCGCGTAGGTGGTGCCGCCCACGATGTAGGTTCCTTTGGCGCGCTGACCGTCGCCCTTGGCCTCGAAACCGGGATTGGCCACCATCTCACTGACCGGCCACTCGCCGGTCAGGGCATCGAGAGTGCCGTTGATCGGCTTGGCCTCTAACCACTCGTACTGAATGTCGATGAGGTTCGAGGATTTTAACGGGGGATCGGTGTACGGGGCGACTCTGAAAAAGCGCTGGCTGTACTTGCTAGTCTTGGGGTCCTTGTAGACGAGCGTCTCCGCGTTGAAGTCCAGCACCTTGATCGCGCGCCAATTGATTAGGTCCTCCGAGGCAAGGATCTGGAATTCACGCGCCTCGACCCTCATTTTCTTGTTTAGAAAGCCGTACCAGCCGGGTGCCAGTGCAGTGACCTCGAGCAGGAAGTGGTTGCCGCGCTCGTAGCGTGAGAAACCGTAGTATTCCTTGAGAAGGTCGGTGACGTTCGTATGCCCAAAAAACACCGCACCGTCCATCGGCGTCTCGGCCCGCTTGTCTTTTGCATTGATATCCGCACCGTGCGCCAGCAGCAGCCTAGCAACATCCACGAATCCACCCACGGCCGCGTGGTGCAGCGCCGTCGCCTTGTCGTGATCGATGTGGCGGGCGTTCGCCCCGGCCCCAAGCAGCAACACGGCAATCTCAAAGTTGCCGTACTCGGCGGCGTAGTGGAGCGGGGCTTTACCCGTCCAGTCATCAACCTCATCCACATTCGTCCCGGCGGCGAGATGCGCCTTCACGATGGCCACGTCGTTGCGCCAACTTGCAGCCGCCCAGAGCGGCAACTCCGGCGCAGCCTGGGCGGAGGCAATCCACCAGAGCGGCAGGCTGAATAAAATATGGCTGAAAATCCTAGGCATCGGCCGCGCACCATTTATACGGACTTGGCCTAATCGGCCAGCGAAATCGCCGGATTCGGCTGGCCTTGCACCGGACTTGGCCTTGGCCTACGCTCCCGCGACTCGATTTTGAAGTTCATGAAAATTTCGACCCTTTCCGTAGTTTGCCTTGGACTCGCTCTTGGGATCATTTCACCGTCTGCGCTTGGCCAAGCGGAGGATAGTGCTCCCGCTGCCGGCCCGGATCTGGGCTCGGTATTGGCCAAGCTCGACCAGGTGGTCGCTGGCTTGGCCAAGATCTCGGAGTACTTGGCCAACCTGGAAAAGTCCACCGACGGCAACGCTAGGGACAAGTCGCTCAAGTCCGTCGCCAGCCAGTTGACCGACCTGAATGAAAACACCGAGGCACTGGCCAAGACTCTCTCCGGTCAGGCGGACGACTCCGAAGCAGCCACGGGCCTGCTGAAGGAATTGGTCGCCCTGCAGGGCGACGCTGCCAAAAAGGCGGCCCAGTCTACGACGCCGGTGAAGTGGGAGTACAAGTCCATCTTTGGCGACAGCCGCGTGGCGTTGGAGGAAGAGATGAACGCCTTCGGCAAAGACGGATGGGAGTTTTTCAATATAACTTCGTTCGGTCGCGGCAGCGCGGCCTTCGCTAGACGACCGGTTAAATAACTGAGAACAGCAATTGCGCCTGATTATACAGGAATCCCCGACAAGTCAGGCTCGCCTCCGAATCATCAATTTTTAAAATGTCAGAATCCGCTCCAGTAATGGAATCCCTGAACAAGACCAACAACGGCGCGGCCGCGCCGAGTGAGGGCGACGTAGCCGTCATCGACGAACTGCGCACCACCTACAACAGCATGAAGTCCGAGATGGCCAAGGTCATCGTGGGACAGGACGAGGTCGTTGAGCGCCTGCTCATCGCCATACTCTCGCGCGGCCACGCGCTGCTCATGGGAGTACCGGGGCTGGCCAAGACACTCATGGTCAACTCGTTGTCCAGAGTGATGTCGCTAGACTTCAACCGCATTCAGTTCACGCCCGACCTGATGCCGTCCGACATCACCGGCACGGATATCCTGCAGGAGACCGCCGAGGGCCGGCGGGAGTTTGAGTTCGTAAAGGGACCGATCTTCGCCAACATCATCCTCGCCGACGAAATCAACCGTACGCCGCCCAAGACGCAGTCCGCACTGCTCGAGGCCATGCAGGAACATCACGTCACCGTGTCCGGCCGCATCCTCCCGCTGCCAGAGCCGTTTTTTGTGTTGGCCACGCAGAACCCGATCGAGCAGGAGGGCACCTACGCCCTGCCGGAGGCGCAGCTCGACCGGTTCATGTTTTTCGTGGAGGTGCAATACCCCGACCGCGACGAGGAACTACGGATCGCCCGCGAGACCACTGGTGCCGCTTCGCAAACAATCGAGCCCAAAGTCAACGGCGAGCAGATTCTCAAGTATCAGGAACTGGTCGAACGCGTGCCGGTGCCAGACCATATTTACGACCTCGCGGTGGACATCGTGCGTGCCACGCGACCCGCCTCCGACGACGCGCCGGACTTCTGCAAAAAACTCGTTTCATGGGGCGCCGGGCCGCGCGCCATCCAGTATCTCATCCGTGGAGCCAAGGCGCGCGCGGTACTGCACGGCAGCTATCTCGTGCGGCAGGAGGATCTCGAGGCAGTGGCGCACCCCGTGTTGAGGCACCGCATCATTACCAATTTCCAGGCGCAGGCCGAGGGAACCGACAGCACCGTCATCGTCGAAAAGTTGCTCGATCAATTCCGCGACGCCAGTGCCTGAAGAGAGCACGCAACCGCTGATTGAAGCTGACGTCGTCGGCCGGCTCATGGGCCAGCCGCTGCTGGCGCGGTTCCCAATGGAGGGCACGGTGTCCGGCCACCATCGCAGCCCGCACCGCGGCTCCAGTGTCGAGTTCGCCGAGTACCGCAATTACGTGCCGGGCGACGACATCCGCCGACTCGACTGGCGCGTGTTCGCCCGCACCGACCGCTACTACCTTAAGGAGTTTGAGGCCGAGACGAATCTCCGCTGTTACGTCGTGCTCGACTGCAGCGGCTCGATGGCGTTCGAGGGTACGCACGGCACACGGTTCGACTACGCCAAGCGCTTGGCCGCGACGCTCAGCTACCTCGTTATCAATCAGGGCGACGCCGCCGGGCTGGTACACGTCAACGCGAACGACAACACCGAGATCCCGCCGCGCCGTAACGCTTCGCACCTACAGTTGATTCTCGACTCGCTTGGCCAAGCGCAGCCCAAGGGCGAGACCCAGCTCATTCCCCTGCTGCACGAGTTAGCCGAGAAAGCCCGCCGCCGCGCGCTGGTGATCATCTTGTCCGACTGTTTTTGTGACGGGGCCGAGCTGCGCGATGCGCTGCAGCATCTGCGTTTTCAAAAACACGACCTTGCCCTGTTCCACCTGCTCGACCCGCTGGAGCTGGATTTCACCTTCGACCGGCCGGTGCGCTTCGTGGACATGGAGGGGTCTCACTCGATCGTCACCGAGCCGGCCACGATCCGCGCCGAGTACCAAACGGAACTCAACCGTTTCCTCGAACGCCTACGCACCGATTGCCACGAGTTCAACGCCGACTACCGCCGCGTCACCACCGACCTGCCGTATGACAAGGTGCTCGCGGATTTCCTGACCGAACGCGCCGGGCGCGGCAAACGCTGACGCATGACTTTCCTCCAGCCGTTCATCCTCTGGGGACTGCCCCTTGTGCTGCTGCCGGTGATCATTCACCTGATCAACCGTATGCGGCACCGGCCGAGGCAGTGGGCGGCGATGCAGTTTCTCCTCGCAGCCACGCGCAGCTCAACCAGCCATTCCAAGATCAAAAACTGGCTCATCCTCGCGATGCGCATCCTCGCCGTGCTACTGATGCTGTTGTTCCTCTCACGGCCGCTCATCGGTGGCTGGCTCGGCTGGGCGATGGCTGCCGCGCCGGATGCCATCCTGCTGCTCGTCGATCGCTCCGCCAGCATGGAGTCGCGCGTTGCCGGCACGAACGAGTCCCGCCGCGAGTACGCGCTCAAGCTGATAGCCTCGGCCGCTGGTGAGTTCGAAAACAACAGTCACCTCATTCTAATCGACAGCGCGACGCGCAAGCCGGAGACGGTCTCGGTAGCCTCGCTCGCGGAGCTGCCTGGCACCCAGCCGACCGATACCGCCGCCGACATCCCGGCCATGCTGCAGGCCGCGCTCGATTGGCTCATCGAAAACGAGGCCGGCACCGCCGAGGTCTGGATTGCCTCCGACCTGCAGTCGAGCAATTGGCTGCCGGGGGATTCCCGCTGGGAAACACTCGTT
>WTHH01000170.1 GCA_011523195.1 Verrucomicrobiales bacterium | reverse complement strand
CAACAGCTCATCCTCTGATGTTATTTCTCCGCTGTTGTCCTTTTGAAACGGCAGCTTGATTTTAAAAGTGGATCCTTGGCCAAGTTTGCTCTCAAGGCCGATCTCGCCGCCCATCATCTCGGAGAGCTGTTTTGAAATCGTCAGGCCAAGGCCGGTGCCGCCATAACGGCGCGTGAGCGATCCGTCCGCCTGCGTGAACGGCTGGAATAATTTCTTCTGAAACTCTTCGGAAATACCGATGCCGGTGTCGACAATCTCGATCAACAAATCCACACGGGAGGCTGTCTCCCGTTCCTGTTGAATCTTCACCATCACCTCCCCCTGTTCGGTAAACTTGATCGCGTTGCCAACAAGGTTTGTCAGGATTTGCCGGAGTCGGCCGGGGTCACCCACCACGCGAGTCCAAACGTCCTCATAAACCAGACAGCCCAACACCAAGCCCTTGCTCTGGGAGCGTTCCGCCAAAAGATCAATTGTACTTTCCACCGTCTCCCTCAGATCGAATGGCACTTTTTCAATGTCCAGTTTCTTCGCTTCGATTTTTGAAAAATCTAGAATGTCGTTTATAATCTCGAGGAGCGCGTCGGCGCTGTCCCGGATGGTCGTGAGAAAATCACGCTGCTGCTCGTTCAAAGACGTATCAAGCAGCAACCCTGTCATGCCGATGATCGCGTTCATTGGCGTGCGGATCTCGTGGCTAGTGTTCGCCAGAAATTCAGCCTTCACCTTGGCGGACTCAAGCGCGGCATCCCTCGCGTGCGCCAGTTGACCCTCCGCCTCCTTGAGCGGTGTGATGTCCTTTGACACGCCAAATGTACCTATGATTTTACCCTCCGGGTTTCTCATAGGCATCTTGGTCGTCAACACCCACCCAACACTGCCGTCATTCCAGGTTTCCTTTTCCGTTTTTCCGATGATTGCCCTGCCGCTCTTTAAAATCTCCAGCTCATCCTCCAACGCAAGCTTGGCGTGTTCCACACTGAAAAAGTCCGCGTCGGTCTTCCCGACCGCATCCTCCGGTCTCTCCAGCCCGAAGTCTTTAGCAAGCTCTCGGCTGATCATCAAAAACCGGCTGTTACTGTCTTTGAAATATATCCGGTCCGGAATGCTGTCGAGCAGCGTACGCAACAAGTCACGTTCGTGCGCCAACGCCATCTCTGTGCGTTTCTGTAAGGTGACATCCCAGAAAATTCCCTGCACCCCGGAGCATCGGCTGGCCTCATCGTAGGTGGGCGTCTTGACCACATGCACCCAAGCCTTCTCCCCGTCTGCCGCTACGTGTTCCTCCACCGTGTCGAGCGACTTGCCGCTTTCCATGATGCCAAAGTCGTCCTCGCGGTATTTGTTGGCGAGGTCGGCAGGAAAAAAATCGAAGTCGGTTTTGCCGATGATCTCCCGCCTCGTCTTGCCCAACTCCTCGCAAAACCCGTTGTTGGCGAAAACGAACTTGCCGCCGGCATCCTTCCGGAAAATTTTCTGCGGCAGATTCTCCACCAGTGAATGAAACAAAATCTCAGATCGGCGCAGCTCCAGCTCCGCCCTTTTTTGTTCTGTAATATCCTGAACCGTCCCCTCGTAGAAAAGTGACTCGCCTGCAGCATCGCAAACTTCGCGCGCAGTTTCAGAAATCCAGATTCGCGATCCGTCCTTCCGGAGAATCTCTGACTCAAACTGCTCAATTCTGCCCTGCGCCCGGATGAGGTTGAGGAACAACTCACGCTGATTCGGATCCACGTAGAGCTGGCCCTCGATGTCGCCGATCGCCTCAATCAGCGTCGCGGGAGAATCGTACCCGTACAACTCAGCCAGGCGGCGGTTGGCATAAATGTACTTCCCCTCGTGAGAGCTACGGAAGATGCCGACGACCACTTCATCAAACACCGTCGGATCCTCGGCGTATTGTTGACTAGGGCTGTCGCTGGGTTTGCTCATGGTCGCGTTGCGCTTGGCCAAGCGAGAGTAAAAAGCCGCCTGCGCTTGGCCAAGCGGATTCGGCACTCAACGCTTTACCGCTCCGCCGCCGCCCCGCATGCTGGCGCTCCGCTTTGCTTGGCCAAGCGCTCAAAAATGAAGCTCGGATCCCACATGTCCACCGCCGGCGGCGCCTGGAAAGCGATTGAACGCGCCCGCTCCGTCGACTGCGAAAGCACTCAGATTTTCGTGAAGAGCAACATGCAGTGGTTCGGCAAGCCGCCCAAGCCTGCAGACGCAGAGCGTTTCAGGGGCGAGTTGGCCAAGGGCGATGTCGGAACAGTCTTCGGCCACGCAGGTTACCTGATCAACCTCGCCGGGCCGGATGGCGACAATCTCGATAAGTCAATGGAGTCGCTCTCGCAGGAGATCGAGTTTGCCAACACACTCGGCGTGCCGTTTCTCGTGCTGCATCCCGGAGCACACCTTGGTCAGGGCGAGGAGACCGGTGTCAAACGCATTGCCAAGGCGCTCAACCAGATTTTTCGGGCCACGAAAAAATCGCCGGTTCGGATCGCGCTGGAAAACACCGCCGGTCAGGGCACCTGCCTCGGTCACCAGATCCGGCACTTGGCTGATATTTTTGAAAAAGTGAAACAGCCGGAGCGGTTGGGGGTCTGCCTAGACACGGCACATTTTTTTGCCGCTGGTTACGACATCCGCAAACCCAAGGGCTGGGATGCCGCAATCGGAGAGGTGGAAAAAATGATCGGGCTGGATCAGGTGCTCGCATTTCACCTGAACGACTCGAAGACGGATCTCTATTCCCGAGTCGACCGACACGACCACATCGGCCACGGGTTGATCGGAAAAAATGCCTTCAAGCACATCGTCAACGATGCGCGGTTTACCGACACCCCAGCCTGCCTGGAGACACCTAAGTCTCCCGACCTGCACGAGGACGTCGAAAACCTGAACACGCTGCGTTCACTCCGGAAAAAGCGGCGCGCCCCAAGAAAACGCGCCTGAGCTATCCTCGAAAAAGTCAATTTTCTCCTAAAGTATTCCCACCTCGTGCCGATTCTTAATTCAGTTGCACGAGGAACAGTTCCTCAAAGGTTTGTGAATCACCCATCCTAAAGGTTCACCGATGGCACGGAAGCCGTCGAACTAACGACAAATGGATTTGTCGGAATGATTATTAATACGAACCTGGCGGCCGCCAATGGAGCCCGCCTGCTGGAGGAATCCCAGCGAAACTTAACACAAGCCCTCACAAGGCTAACTTCCGGAACCCGGATAATCTCACCAGAGGACGATGCCGCCGGTCTGGCGATGACCATCAAGTTCGGGGCTCAAATGAACCGAAACACGGCTGCAATGACGAATATTGCCAACGCGATTTCCTTCTCGCAAACGCAGGACGGATTCATCCAAAAAGTACAGCTCGGGCTGGACCGCATGAGCGAACTGTCCATGCTGGCGCAGGACATCACTAAGACGAACACCGACCGGTCGAACTATTCCGTCGAGTTTACCCAGTTGCAGAACTACATCAGCGATATTGGGCAGAAACAATTCAACGGAGTGACGCTGTTCGACAGCTCCGGCATGGCCGTCACGATTGATAGTGATGCGAATACGTTCACGATGAACGAGATTGACATGAACTCGAGCACGACCGCCACCGGACTCGCGCAGGCCTACACCAACTCTACCACCAGCATCACAAATACAACCAGCGCCGGCTCCGCCCTGAGCAACATCCAGACGGCCATCCAAAACCTGGCCAACATGAGGGCTCGCATCGGCGCAAACATTCAGCGGCTCAACGTCACCCGTGGACAGTTGTCATTATTAAATGAAAACCTGACCGCGACGAACAGCCGCATACTCGATACCAACGTGGCTGAGGAAACCACGCGCATGGCCCGATTCAATATCCTCGTCCAGAGCGGCACGGCGATGTTGGCACAGGCAAATATAATGCCTCAAATGGCCCTACGACTGATCAATTAAGCCCTTTTCCAAGGAGGGAAAAACCTAGGGAACCCGGCCTTCACATTCGAAGATAACCGGCTCTCGTGCAACAACTGGGCAGCGCCATCACGGCGCTGCCTTTTTTCATTCACTACTCCGCCTCCAGCAGCCAAGCGAGGAGATCCGCCATTTGCACCACGCTCAAGCCCGCCTCCAGGCCTTCCGGCATCAACGATCGCCCGATGGATTTCACTTCATCCCCGTCTGAACGAAGCAACTGCTGCTCGGATCCATCCGGCAATCCCACTTGAATGACCGCATCATTCATAAACCGGATGCTGCCGACGATCGTCTCCCGCCCTTTTGCAGTGCGAACCTCATGCAGGACGTACTGCGCAGCGACCTCCCTGTTGGGGTCGATCAAATGAATGAGCATTTGCTCCGCCCCGTTTGACCTCGACGCCCTCAGGTCGGGGCCGATGGCCTGCCCCACTCCACCTAGTTGATGGCACGCCCCGCAACGTTGCTCAAAAATCTTCCGGCCAAGCTCAGCTTTCCCGCGCTTGGCCAAGGCAGGGCGAAACTGCTCCACCACCTTCGCCCGATCCGGGTTGACGATTCCGCTCGGCTTAAAAATTGGCAGCACGCTGGCCGACCGTTTTTTCGGGGTAACAAACTTGGCCAACCTCCCCTCCTCCATTGCGTACAGATTCTGAAGGATCATGTCCCTGTACGGGTTGGCCTTTAACACCGCGTCAGCCCCCAGCGCAGTGATCAGTTGCTCATGCCGCTCGGTCGTTGCGTTGAACAACCCGGGGAGTTGCCAATAGTCCGTCCCCGCCAGACGAAAGATCGAATGCAACACATCCGTCTTGCCGGCAAAATCAACCAAGCCAAGCGTCCACGCCAACTGGTTTTGAACAAAAAAATCCCGTGTACCAGCCAGTCGAACCAAGTTTTGAACGAGCAAATGATTTTCCGAAAGCTGACCGGCAATCCCTGCCTTTCGCTTCGGTAAAAACTGTTCAGCCAAGCGCACGCCGTGACCCCGAACAACTGGGGAGCCATCCCCCATCGCTGCCGTCACGTCTTCAAACACCAACGCATTCAGTCCGGCCAACGCGTGCAATGCGTGCATTCGGCCAAGGTCGGTTTTCCCGCGTTTGGCCAAGCGGCGCAGCGGTGCAACGGCCACTTGGTTTTGTCGCTCAAACAACAGGCGAGCCGCTGTGCTGCGATGCCAGCCGTTCGGGTGATCCAACGTCGCAACCAACTCGGCACCAGTCGCTTGGCCAAGCGTTGAAATAGCCGGCTGCACATAAATATCGGGCACGATGCGGTAAATCCGTCCCCGGTCATTGCCGCTGTCGAGGTCGATGTGCTGCTTGATCCCCTGCGGCAATGACCACGGGTGCTCGATCACTTCGCGGTACATGTCGGCGATGTACAACGCGCCGTCCGGGCCGACCTCCATCTGCACCGGGCGGAACCAATTATCCGTCGAGGCGAGGAATTCCCGGTCCCGCTCATCCTCTGGTCTCCGCGCCATGAAGCTGACCCCGGCGGGTTGAAGTTTTTTCCGATGAACGAGATTGCTCCCGCAGTCCGCGATAAAGGCGTCCCCGGAAAAATCCTGCGGCCAGACGTGACCGTCGTAAATCGTGATGCCAGTGGCCGCAGTGAAGTACCCGGAAGGGCGTCCACCACCTTCGATCGGGCC
>WTHH01000470.1 GCA_011523195.1 Verrucomicrobiales bacterium | reverse complement strand
GTCCCACACTGACCCGGCGGCTCCCAACCAGTTCCTCACCAAAAAACAACGACACATCACTGGCCAAAGTGTTGGTCGAGGCATTGCCAATGGTGGCAAAAATCGCCTGCTGATTTGCCTGCTCCGGGTGCGGTCGCACTTCGAGCGACACAATGCCAAGGTTGTCCCCGCTTTCTCCCACCCGATGGTACACGAGGTTCAAGTCCTGCAGCTCGAAGGTATCGAGGTCGGAGGAAATGCCGTCACTGAACAGATGCACCTCGGCCTTGAGCCGGTTGCGGGTGAGGTTTTGTGCGAGCTTTACGGCGTCAAGCAGCCTCGTCGGGGAGTCGGTTGCCTGCGCTTGGCCAAGCGCACTACGCAGCACCGGCTTGGCACTGGTCGGCGACTGGCGCACCTCCGTCACCCCCCCGGACAGGATGAGCACCATCTCGTCGCTGTCGTACATCCCGTCGATCAACTTGCCAATTTCAACCTTCGCTTGGCCAAGCCGGTTGGGCGACACATCGGTCGACTGCATCGAGGCAGATACATCCAACACCACCACGAGAAACCGGCCACTCTCCATCTTGCCGGCGAAGTACGGGCGTGTGAGTGCGAACACCGCCAGCGCCAGCAGGATCAACTGGATGATCAACAACCAGTTGTGCCGGAGTTTTTGAAACGGGGAGTTGGCCTGTGTCTCGTTGAGAAATCGCTGCCACAGCACCGTGCTCGAAACCAGCCGTGCCACGCGACGGCGCTTGAGCAGATAAAACACCACCACCACCGGCAGGGTCACGGCGAACGCCAATGCTTCCGGCGAGAGAAAATTCACCGCCACATGCCTCCCATCCGCATGGCCTTAAGCAGCAGATCGTCTATCGGTGTGTCGGACTGCGCCAACTGGTAACGGATGCCCCGCGCCCGGCAATACTCCTGCAAGCGGCGACAGTAGTTTTGCACCGTGGCACGATACGACTTGAGCCGATATTTGCCGAAGGTCACCTCCTGCTCCGCACCGGTCTCGGAATCGATAACCCGAAGGTCACCGTAGCTCGAGGGCTCCAGTTCCTCCGGGGCAAGAATCTGCACGGCATGCACCTCCGAGCCGCGGCTGGCCAGCGACTTGAGGCCGTCCTCGTACCCAGCGGGATCCAAAAAATCACTCAGCACCACGATCACTCCCTGCGCGCGGTGCTTCATCGCGCCAAGCCGAAGCGCATGATTGAAATCAGCCGTACCCCCAGCCTTCAGTCGGTTGAGATTGTCGAAAAAACGCATCGCCGACCGCCGACCACGCACGGCCCGAAGCTCACCAACCAAGCCGGCCTGGTCGTCCGCCAACGGGAAAGGTTCCACCGTGATACGGTCGAATCCGCACAACGCCACGTAGCCGACCGCCGCCGCCACCTGCCGGGCAAAATCAAACTTGGACACCCGGCCAAATGACATCGACTCACTGGAATCGAGATAGATGGTGACAGGAAGTTCGCGCTCCTCCTCGTATAACTTGAGAAACAGGCGCTCCAATCGGCCGAAAAGATTCCAGTCGATCCGCCGCAAATCATCCCCCTGGACATAAGTGCGGTAATCGGCAAATTCAAGCGACTGACCCCGCGCACCGCTGCGCCGTTCCCCTTTAGCCGTGCTCTTCGAACGGCGACGCGCCAACAGTTGCAACTGCTCAAGACGCTTCATCAAATCGGGGGAAATCAATGCCTCCATGACCTCGGTATCAACCGAGGCGGATGCTCTACTCGAACCCGCTTAATGGCAAGATTAAGAGATTCGAATCACTACTTGTATGCAAACCAAGAGGGCCAGTCATCCTCGTGGGTCACATGCACCTTCCATCCATATTGCTCCGCGAACTCAGTGACCGCTTTTTTCACACCAAATAATCCGATCAATGATCCATCTGATTTATTATAAATTTCGCCATCGGTTACATAGTCATGCCCACAAATTACACCGCCGGGTTTGACCTTCGGCAGCCACATCTCGATATCCCGTTTGACGGCCTCGTAGCGGTGATCAGCATCAATATAACAGAAATCCAAGGTCTCATCAGGCATTGCGAGTGCAGCTTGCTCCGATGTCATCCTCCAGACTATCGACCGCTGACCGTACGGCGCCAACCTCACGGATGTGTTGGCGTAAATCAGAATTTGTTCATCGTTCGATCTATTCGCAATATCGATGTAAGACTTTTCATCAAAATTCTGCCAAGCATCGATCGAGAAAAGAGTGCTTCCCTTCCAATTTGTTAGAATATATTCAGAGAATTCCCCATGCTGAACCCCGACTTCTGCACCTTTTCCGTTCAACCCGCAACGATTGAGATAAGCCGGAAAATCTGCTCGAGTTATAAAATCAAAATTCCTATTCACTGATTCTATCAATTAGATATTTTGTCCGTTTTTCCCAGGACCAGTCCTTCATGAACTTGGTTCCCTGTTCCCCGCGTAGTCTGGCTTCGTGCTTGTTTGCATAAACCCGACACAAAAGTTCCACGATCTCATCCACGCTCGACTCCCCCCAGTCCTTGGCGTACGGCAAGCTGGAGATCTCAGCTTGGTTTGTTATCGGATAGCAATTGTCGTCCTCAATCAAGTCGAGATGGCCGGTATTGGCTGACAGGATGCAGGGCACACCGCTGGCCATTGCCTCCATTGCCACCAAGTTCGTCCCCCCTTCACAGCGGTTGGGGAACACGGCCACATCCGCCTGAGCAAAAACCTCCGGCATAAGGTGATTTGAAACCATGCCGTAGTCGTGGATGTTTTTTTCCGGCACACCGTTTTCAGCTATCCATCGCACAATCTCGCAATTCCCTGCATCATTAATCTGGGGAACATTCGCCACATGGCCGCCAAGCGTAATTCCCTGTATCGACTCCGGCCATTGATTGTGCCAGGTCGTTGCCAACACGGCTTCCGGGTGGGTCTTCACAAATTGACGAAATGCGGCCACCACAATGTCCTGCCCTTTTCGGTGCTCCAGCTTTCCGCCAGAGTAGACGATGAATCGCTCGCCTCTGCCGCGTGGAACCGGTCGGAATGAATTCAAGTCCACCCCTTGAATGAATGTATCCACGTTGGTCAGACCATGTTCCCGCAACACGCGCGTGTTCCATGTCGAACCGCCAAAAAGAATCTCAAATTGGTTCGCATTTCGGGTGGTGAAATCGTTAGGTGTGTTGTTCTCAAAAAATACAATTGCGAACTCGTGACTCCCCCGGCACAGCGGCTTGACGGGGTTGTGCATATCGTCTTCATGCAGCGAGTTACCCAGCGAATGGATCACTGGAAAATCACAAACCAGGCCGCCTTCCCCGCTGTCCACCACCTTGGCCACTTCCTCTTCCCGACGCTTCAACTTTTCGACGAGCGAGGTGAATTTTTCTGAGGCATGATCCAATTGTGCACTGGGATAAAGGGGGACCGGCCGAAACCGGCCGTCCACCTCCATCTCATGGGACATATTCAAGCCGGCAATCCCCCACCCGGAGGAAAGCGACAATTGCCAATCCAGGCCCAGCCAATTGTTCAAGTGGCTGCTCGAATTCAGGCTATGATTCACCAATTTGGATTCGTTTAATTTTGCCTTGCTTGGCTTGTTTGTTGCTATGATTCATGGCCTTGGCCAACAAGATTTGCCCAGATTCTCCCCGCTTGAGTTCGAAAAATGCATTCGACCAAGCCAGATCGCTGATCCTTCAGGCTCTCGACTTAATCACCGAGGGCACGCTGGAGACGGCCGATTTGTGCCTTCAAAAAGCCAGCAAATTGGCCCCAAACAAACCGGATTTGCAGTTTGCGCTTGGTTTGTTTCACGAGGAATCCGGTGACGTCGACCAGGCGCAACACCATTACGAGCAGGCTGTGCAGCTTGATTCGTGCCACGCTCAGGCCCAAATCAACCTCGGCTTGCTCCATGGCCAAAACCAAGCGCTTGGCCAAGCGGAGAGTTGTTTCCAAAATGCCATCGCCGCCGAACCCCACCTGCCCGAGGCGCACCTGAACCTTGGCAACATACTCCAGCAAACCAATCGCTTGCCCGAAGCGGAGGCAGCCTACCGCTGCGCACTTCGTGTCGAACCCACGTTGGCGACCGGGCATCGAAATCTCTCCTCGATTCTCCTCTGGCAAAACCGCCACACCGAGGCACTCCAACACGCGCTCAAGGCCGCACAGCACGATCCGGTCGATGGCGAAACGCACAACGCCCTTGGCGCGATTTTCAAAGCCACACAACAGATCGAAAAGGCCGAGGCCTGCTTTCGGTTGGCGCTGGAAACCGACCGGGAAAACCCCGCCTATCACACTAACCTTGCCGGTGCACTGGTCGATGCCGGTAAACTCAACCAAGCGCAGTACCATTACCAGCAGGCCATCCAACTGAACGCCATGCTGCCGGACGCCCATCACGGGCTGGGAATGTTGCAGTTACAAACTGGCAACCTTGAGGCCGGCTGGAAAAACTACGAGTGGCGCTGGCAGACCTCACAACAAAACAAGCGCCCTCATCAGGGCAAACCGGAGTGGAACGGCGAATCGACTCCCGACAAAACACTGTTCGTCTACTGCGAACAGGGGCTCGGCGATTCCATCCAGTTCGTCCGTTTCCTCATCCAAGCCGCCGAGCGCGTCGACTCAATTATCCTCGAGTGCCCTCCCGAGACGGCAGACTTGTTCCGGACTATTCGAGTCGAATCACTGACGATCATCACAGTCGATAAAACACCTCCCCCGTTCGATTTTCAAATCGCCCTGCTTAGCCTCCCGAAAGCGCTTGGCGCGACTCTTGAAAACATTCCGAAAGGCGTCCCGTACCTCAGACCGTCCAGCCAAGCCAGTCCGATTGACACTCAGCTATCGAGTCAAAAACTAAACGTTGGCCTAGTCTGGGCCGGCAATCCGCAGCACCGAAATGATGCGTTTCGCTCGATGCAATGGACCGACTGCGAGCCGTTGCTTGAAACGGATTTCGCCCACTTTGTCAGTCTACAACTCAATGCCAGCGACAAGGTGAATGCAGCCATCGCCAAGTCGGCCAACGCGATTGATGCGACTGCACATTGCAGAGACCTCGCCGCCACTGCGGCCATCATTAATCAACTCGATTTGGTAATAAGCGTCGACACAGCCATGGCGCATCTGACCGGAGCGCTCGGCAAGCCGGTCTGGCTGCTGCTGCCGTTCGCTGGCGAGTGGCGCTGGATGACCAACTGCGATCACAGCCCGTGGTATCCAACGATGAAACTTTTCCGACAACCCAAGCCGGGCGATTGGAAGACTGTCATTCAAAACGTTGTCGAATCGTTGGAAATAACAACCCTTCCCGTCGACGTATTCTCTTTGGAAAAATACGCTCTTGAAACGAAGAAAAACGGGCGACTGCAAAAGGCCAGACTGCTTTTTGAAAAAATCCTGACACACGATTCGGAGCACGTGGAGTCCATCTCAAACTTGGGTAACGTGCTTCTGGCGCTCGGCAAAACTAGGCAGTCCATCGAAACGCACTCCGCCGCTCAAGAACTCGCCCCGAACTCAAGTCAGGTCATTTTCAATCGATCCCTTGCCCTCCTTAAAACGGGAGATTTTCAAAACGGATGGGTAGGATACGAGCACCGCACCAATCTACCC
>WTHH01000058.1:2603-5635 GCA_011523195.1 Verrucomicrobiales bacterium | reverse complement strand
GTGCAGTGGAGGGTGGAGCAATTAACCAATTCCATAGCGGAGCCCATTCCAAACGAAGCCGAAGTGGCGTTGAAGCTTGGCCGTGTGGGAGTCCCGGGAGGGAGCCTGGGTACAGCGGAATTGAGTGCGGCCATCAGGTGGGTTGAGACGGCGCCTGAACCGGATGAAAGCTGGGCTTACTGGGCCTATCTGGCTCCTTATCAGGTGAAATTCACCGGCTTGGCCAAGCGCTTGGCCGACGACAAAAAACTGGCCATCGAGGACATCTCCCTTGCGGGTGAGTGGAGCGCACCAAGGCTGGTGGTGAACGAGTACGAGGCGCATTTCGATGAGGGCGGAGCGACCGGTTCGGCTGAACTGGATGTGGTGACGCGCTTGGCCAAGGCGACGAACAGAACTGATTTTGACTTTCACAAAATCATCGATTTGTTGACGCCGAAGGCGCAGCGCTGGATTCGCCAGTACGAGTGGGAAGAGGCACCCGTCGTCGAGGCCACAGTGAAGGCAACGCTGCCGGAATGGACCAACAAAAAACCGGACTGGCGCAGGGAGGTGCGCCCCACGATGACGATCGATGGAAAGGTCAACTCCGGCCCGGTGACGTTTCGCGGGATACGGGTGGAGGCCGTGGAGAGTGACTTGGGGTACACCAACCTGACGTGGCTGCTACCGAACATGGTGGCCCGGCGGCCCGATGGGGAGGTGCGAATCTCGATGCGCTCCCACACCGAGACTCAGGATTTTCATTTCGACTTTCACAGCACGATCGATCCTCACGCGATCAAGCCGGCTCTGGAAACTGAGAAGCAAAATAAGGGGATTGAGTATTTTGAATTTAACCGGACGCCGGTCATCGAGGGGCAGATCTGGGGGCGATGGCGCGAGCGGGAGTTGACTGGGTTTCGGGCATCCGTGGCGGCGACGAACTTCGCTTTCCGGGCGCAACAGGTCGACAGTCTGACAGCGGGATTGACGCTGACCAACGGCGTGTTGCACGCCACGAACGCTGTGCTGCGTCGTCCCGAGGGCAGTGCGACCTTGGAGGCACTTGGTTTCGATGTTGGAACCAAGCGGCTGCATCTCACCAATGCAGTGGGGCGCTTGAATCCTGTTGCTGTGACAACGGCCATAGGGCCGAGAACCGCCCGGGCATTTAAACCGTACCGATTCAAGGAACCGCCCAAGGCCGTGGCGAACGGTTGGGTGCAAACCGGCCCCGGTAGGAATCCGGCCGGGCTGCATTTTGAAGTGGATGGCGGAGCGTTTCAGTTCAGCAAATTTAATACGCTCGACATTGACGGGGACATTTTTTGGAGAGGGCACACGTTGACATTGACCAACGTGGTTTCCGAGTTTTATGGCGGCGAATTGCGAGGGAATCTTTTCGCTGATTTTGATGAGAATCGTTCTGCCGAGATCGATTTTCATCTGGAGACAAAACAGACGGAGTTGACCGGTTTCATGTCGGACGTATTGGGGCGCGACTCCGGCCTGAGTGGGCAGGTGGATGGCGTACTCGACATTAAAGCGATTTCAAATGACTGGTCCAGTTGGAACGGCACGGCCAGTGCCACCCTGAAGGATGGCTATCTTTGGGAGCTGCCGTTGTTTGGTATGTTTTCGCCGTTGCTTGACCGGATGGCACCCGGTCTGGGAGCGAGCAAATTCTCGGAGGGAACGGCTGATTTTCAGATTGTCGATAGCATCGTCAAAAGCCGGAATCTCGAGTTGAAGTCGCCGTTGGTGCGGTTGCAGTACACGGGCGATGTGGATTTCGAGGGGCGGATCAGCGACGCCGGCGTGGTGGCTGAGGCGCTTCGCGACACCTGGGTGATCGGTCCGGTGCTTGGCCCGGTGTTGAACTTGGCGCTGTCGCCGATTGAGCGGATGCTAAAATTCAACGTCACGGGCACATTGAACGATCCGGAGATGGAACTGAAACACATCCCGAAGGTGCTGTTGGTGCCGGTTCAATTGCCGTTTAAATTGATCGACGAACTGGTGCCGGACGGAGAATCCAATTCCCCAGCACCGAAAAAGACAGATTAACCAAGGCTGGCCCGTGAGTTGCTCAGTATTGGCTCGCCGCCTGAAATAAAGTAGTTTCGGCCGACACATCGGAGCAAACTGTCATGCCCACGTTCACCGAATTTGATCTTCAGGAATCTTTTCCGCTTTGTCCTCACTGCGCCGATGACGCCCTGGCCAAGCGCATCGAGGAGCGCTTCCTGTCATTCGAAATGTTCGATGACATCGATGACCTCAAGCTGCAGGAGGTCATGACGGAGGTTATGCGGTATGGGGCGGCCGGAGTGTTTTTGCAGCAGGCTCCGTTGTCGTTGCGGGATCGTGTTCGGGAGAATCTTTCCAGTTACAACCGTGACCGGCTGGATGCTGACCTGCGTGTGAACATCGCGGATGCGGATCGGGCGGATGCGTTAGCGCGCACGATCCGGCCGGTGTGGATCATGAAGATTCGAAATGATGTGCGCCTGGGTATCCCGCAGGTGGACGATGTGCCGGAGCGATGTCCGGTGTGTCGGCAGGCGACCATCGTGCTGGAGAATCTGCGGCGCCTGGCCAAGTGTCCGGGCTGCGCCACCAGCGGTCTGTTTGATGCGATGGTGACCCGCATGGAGAAGATGGGTTTTGTCGCATCGATGCCTCCCGGAATGGTTTCGGAATTTACACGACGTTATCTCAATCACATTCATGTTCGTTCCCTTGCGACGCTGTTCAAGCCTTGCACGGAGGAGGAACTCGGGCAGACCTTGGCCAAGTTTCCGCGCGGGTTGAGGATGGATATTCAGGATCGCCTTGCGGCGATCGAGGAGCCCGGCCAAGCCCAACTTTTGGCAGCTACGCACCACATTCTCGCGGCGTTATTTACGCAGTGTTTTGACGAGGAACTCGAGGACGTTGGGTTTGCTGTCCCCTCGGGAAAAACATTGCCCTGTGACCGATGCGGAGCCCGGGCGCTTCCCTGACTTTTCTTCCGAAAGGGCTACACATTCCGTTTCACTTGGCGTAGC
>WTHH01000058.1:0-2503 GCA_011523195.1 Verrucomicrobiales bacterium | reverse complement strand
GCTTCCCTGACTTTTCTTCCGAAAGGGCTACACATTCCGTTTCACTTGGCGTAGCTTGCGTCCGTTCAATTCTTGCACCAATGAAACGTAAAACATTTGCACTGTTGGCCCTCGGTGTGTTCGCCACTTCTGTGGCGGAAGCCGCGTGGGATCGGAATCGCATCAAGCCCTTGAGCGATGACAAGAAGGCGAAGGTACAGGAGGCGCTGCCAGCCAAGTCCTTAGCCAAGCCGAAGAATGATCGGCGGGTGTTGGTCTTTTACCGTTGCGAAGGATTCGTGCACGGTTCGATCTCCGCCGGAAATTATGCCATCAAGGAACTCGGCAAAAAGACCGGGGCGTTTTCGGCTGATATCGCCGATGAGTACTCGGTTTTTAACAAGGAAAACCTAGCCAAGTATGACGCGATTTTATTTAACAACACCACGCATCTGGTTTTTCAAAACGACACGCAGCGTGATGCGGTGATCGATTTCATGAAGCAGGGCAAGGGTGTCGCTGGTATCCATGCAGCGAGTGACAACTTTTACAAGTGGAAGCCGGGCGCCCGGATGATGGGCGGCCAGTTCGATGGCCATCCATGGAACAGTGGCGGCACATGGTCTTTCAAACTCGACGATCCCAAGCATGTCCTGAACCGCGCTTTTGATGGCAAGGGCTTTTGGCACAAGGATGAGATTTACCAGTACAAGCCGGGAACGTTCGTGGGGTCGGATGAGATTCGCATCCTGATCAGCCTCGACCTGAGCAAGGATCAAACGATGGGGCCACTCAAGCGCAACGACGGGCTGCGCAAGCAGTACACGGAGGGCGGCCGTTACGTGCCGGTGTCATGGTTGCGCAAGTTCGAAGGTGGCCGCGTGTTTTATACGAACCTTGGCCATAACGAATCCACGTTTTGGAACTCGGCTGTGTTGAAGCATTATCTGGATGGGTTGCAGTATGCGTTGGGTGATCTTGCAGCGGACGCCACACCAACCTCGAAGATCAAGCGCACGGCGGTGTTGGCTCCGGCCAAGCCTTAATCATCTTTTCAAGATGCAAAGAACCGGCTCCGTTGGGGTCGGCTTTTTTGTCGCTTGGCCAAGCGGATTCAGCGCCGGGAAATCTCGGGAGGGAACGTCGTGAACTCTGCAATGACTCGGCGTGCTTCCTCGACGATGATGTTCTCACGCTTGAGCGAACCAAGGCCAAGCAGCCGGTTCACCGCGACATCACCGAAGCCGTAAGATTCCGCCTCACGCATACGAAAGGCGAGTTGGCGATTGTACATTTCGGCTGCACGATCGACCGTGAATTTTTTTGCAGAGATGGGCTCGATTTCCTTTTGCATGCAAACCGTTTATTTGTGGGCGATCACTCGCGGATCAGCCGGGGGGATGGGTTCGTCGAGAGCCCACAAGATGCCGTTCAACATCAGTCGCCGGAAAGCGGGTAATTCAAAATCGCCGGGGCCGCCAAGTGAGGTGTAAAAAACCCGGCTTCCGTCGACGGTATTCGTCCAGGCGACTGGCTCCTCGATTTCGTCCTGACCCTTGAGAGTGCCGGTCAGAAGAATTTCGACTGTGCTGGCGGGTTTTTTATTCCTGTACAAATGGCTCTTGGCTTCGAATGGGCTTGAATCGACACCGGTTAAAATGGGGTGATTGGCTGCATTATTTTTAATGCTGACGACGGTGGCGGGATTCTTTGGCGGTTTGTTTCCGTAATGCCCCTGATAATCGATACCAAGGATGGCATCGTCGAAATCGGCCCATCGGATGTGTTCGCTGTCCGGCGGTTCGCGGTCGAACGCGTGGCTCGCAGTGCGGATGCCCACGACTGGTTTCCCCTTTGCCAAGTGTGCTCTGATTAGGTCGAGTTGAGCCTTCGGCGGTGTACGGCGCCGGACGCTGATGAAAAGTAGGTCGGCGTCTTTCAGCGTCTCGAGGCCGGCGAAGTTGTTTGAGTCGTCCGCGTCTACATGAACGAACGTGCAGCGCACACCGCGATATTCAAGTTGGCGTTTTGCAAAATCAGGCAACGTGGTCGCGGTGCTGTACTCCTTTTCGCCGATCATGAAAACGATATGCAGGGGAACGTCGCCCTTGAAACGAAACGACTTGCCGCCAAGCAACTGGTCGCTGGTCGTGGTCGGGCAGACTCGTTCCTCGATGTGTTCGATGACCAATTCGGTTCCGCGAAAATGATTCACATAAGGCCAGCGGGCGGGGTTGTACATGGCATCCGTCAGGTCGCGGACGAGCAGCACGTTTTTCCCGTTGCGAGTCATGTTGCGCAGGCCAAACGGTCGACCGAGGACGCACATGTTTGTGTGCACTCCGACGAGCATCACATTCTTGATGCCATGCGCCTCGAGCAGGTTCCAGATTTCAAATCCGTTGTCGCTGATGGCATCGCGCTTGGCATTGATGTCTATCAGATCGACCTGCCTCTGCCATGGGCTTCGCGGGTTGCGCCCAATGTCGGCAAGGTGCTTGGCCCAGGCGGCGTGTTCCACAGG
>WTHH01000199.1 GCA_011523195.1 Verrucomicrobiales bacterium | reverse complement strand
GCTTCATGTGCCGCCACTCCACCTCCATGACGAAATTCTGGTACATGCGATCCGTGCGCAATTCGCCGATCGGTTTGCCGGAACAGATCAGCATACCATCCCGGACCGACCACGTGGACGGCGCCGTGTTCACCGGCACCCAGCCGGAAAGATCCTTCCCGTTGAACAGCGGGCGAAACCCATCCTCCTCAGCAGCAACCACCGCCACCGACAGCAACAGGGCCAGGCCAAGCGGGAGACTTCGTTTTTTGTGGAAACACATGATGCGCGGAGAGTGCCTCCGCCCAAGCGCTTGGCCAAGCGCAAAGCGAAGGGACGGACGCGCTGAATTGCAAGACCACGGAATACACGGAAAAGGGTTCGTGTATCGGAGCGGGGATATTCCTGTCCCCGTATAGTTGCCCAAGCGATTAGCAGACGTTAGGACGCCTGAGGACAGGCGTCCCTACCTTGCGCCGGAAAAAAAGTTTTCCCGAACCGCTTGACACAGCGGACTTTCCGGAGTAAATCAAACGGATGTTTCAAACAGTCGTTTGAATAAATGGCCAACACGGATACCAAGACGAAGATTTTGGACACGGCGGAGCGGCTCTTCGCCCAGAAGGGGTTTGATGCCGTGTCGCTGCGCAACATCGTCGAGGCGGCGAAAGTCAACCTCGCGGCGGTGCATTATCACTTCGGCTCGAAGCAGGCGCTGCTGCACGCAGTAGTGTCGCGCCGGCTGCGCCCCGTCAATGATGAGCGTTTGGCCATGCTTGCCGAGGCACGGATCAAGGCCGGCAAGCGCAAGCTCAAGCTCGAGGCGGTGCTGGAGTCGTTGTTCGTGCCGGTTTTTCGGGCGCAGGCCAGTCACAAGTCCGGTGGATCGTTCACGAGATTGATCGGCCGGGTAGTGTTCGACCGGAACGCCGAGCTGCAAAAATTCATGGTCGGCGAGTTGGCGCAGGTGATCATTCAGTTCAGTCGCGCGTTTGACGAGGCACTGCCCGGGCTGGACAAGACCGAGATGGATTGGCGCTCACACTTCATGGCTGGGGCAATGGCGCACACACTCTGCAATGCCGACCTGTTGGCCAGTTTCACCGGTACCGATGCCGGGGCTGAGGGCTACGAGACAACAGTGCAACGGCTGGTCGAGTTCACCGCAGCCGGTTTTCGGGCCAAGGTTTCCACCCCTCCCAAGAAACAAAAATCGAGTTAGGATGGTTCGATTCATTTTCACATTCGCGACGGTTTTACTGGTCGCCGGCTGCGCCTCCGCGCCGGGGCCGCCCACTCAAGACATCACCGCCGACCTGCCGGCGCAGTGGTCAAACGCGCCAGATGCGAGCGGCAAGGCGCCGACGTTTTGGTGGCAGAATTTTCAGGATGAGGCGTTGAGCGAGGCGATTGGCCAGGCGCTTGATGCCAATCCGAACCTCAACGCCGCGGCCGCACGGCTCGACGCCGCCTGGGCGCAGGCAAGGATGGCGGGCGCAGAGCAACTGCCGCAGATCGCCCTGTCGAGCGGTCTCTCAATGAGCCAGATGAACATGGCCCAGTTCGGGGTCAGCCTTCCGAACATACCGACCAAGTTTGACAGTCAACGGCACAATCTCACGCTGGGCGCTCAGTGGGAGATCGACCTTTGGAGCCGGGTCCGCTCCGGTAAACAGGCGGCCCGAAGCAATGCGCTTGGCCAAGCGGCAGACTTCGCCGGGGCACGGCACTCACTTGCCGGGCAAGTGGCCAAGGCGTGGATGCTTGCCATCGAAGCGCGGCAGCAGGAGCGCCTCGCCAAGTTCACCGTCACCACTTACAAAACCACGGTGGAGCGCATTCGGGCGCGGTTTGAGCAAGGTGTGCGCTCGTCACTGGACCTGCGCCTGGCTGAGGCCAGTCTCGCCGGGGCCAAGGCCAATGTCGCGGAACGCATCACCGCCGCGAACCGGGCGACGCGCCAACTGGAGGTGCTGCTTGGCCGCATCCCGTCAAACAAACAGATGATCCCGGATGAGCTGCCGTCGATGCCTGCCGCCGTGCCGGCCGGTGTGCCAGCGAAGCTGCTTGCCCGTCGCCCCGATCTGGTCGCCGCGGAGCATCGACTCAGCGCGGCTGGAGCCAGTGTCCGGCAGGCCAAGGCGTCGCTTTATCCGCAGATCAGCCTGACCGCCAGCACCGGCACGTCGACCAGTGACCTTTCCGAACTGGTTTCCGGCGACTCGCTCATCTGGACGCTTGGCTCGAACCTGATGCAGCCGGTGTTTCAGGGCGGACGGTTGCGGCAAAACGTCAAGATGCAACGTGCCCACTTCAAGGCTGCGGAGGCCGGATTTCGTTCCGCTGTCCTCAACGCGCTGGGCGAAGTGGAGAACGCGCTCGATGCCGAGTCGCACCTCGCGGTGATGGACGAGTCGCTTGGCGAGGCCCACAAGCAGTCGCAAGCCGCGGCGCAAATCGCGCTGGAGCGGTACGATCGCGGCTTGGAAAACATCATCACCCTGCTTGAAGCGCGGCGGCGCGCGATCGATGCCGAGAGCCGCTGGTGGTCGGTGCGCCGGCTGCGACTGGAAAACCGAATCAATTTGCACCTCGCCCTCGGGGGCGGTTTTGAACCGATCAAGAAACATGGAATCTAGCACCAAACCGAATCGATTGTTGAGGATCGGCCTCACGCTTGGCGTACTCGCAGTCGGCGTGGTGGGCTCGATGCTCACTATTAAGTTCAAGACCAAAGCCGAGTCAAAACCGAGCGAGCGCAAGCTGCCAAGCGTCCGGGTGGTCGCGGCCAAGCCGGAATCGCACACGTTTCGGATTCAATCCCAGGGCACCGCCCTTCCACGCACGACCATCCGACTGGTCAGCGAGGTCAGCGGAAAAGTGGTCTCCGTGTCGGAAAAGTTTGATGCCGGGCAGATTTTTAAAAAGGACGACGTGCTGCTGACGATCGATTCGCGCGACTACGAGCTGGCGCTCGCGCAGGCCGAGGCAACCGTCGCACAGGCAGACCTGCGACTGCAGATGGAGGAAAAGGAGGCGGCAGTCGTCCGGCGCGAGTGGCAACTGCTCAACCAGGGGAAACCAAGCGGACTGCAGGCGCGCGAGCCGCAACTGGCGCAGGCCCGTGCTGCGTTGGCCGCCGCAAAGGCCGCGAAGGAGGCAGCCCAGCGCAACGTCGAGCGTTGCGAGGTGCGCGTGCCGTTTGACGGGATGGTGGCCAAGGCGGTTGTTCGGCCCGGGCAATTCGCCTCACTGGCCATGCCGCTTGGCGAGATTTTCTCAACCGACGTTGCCGAGGTGAGGCTGCCGTTGGCTGCCGGCGATTTGGATTTCATCGAGCTGCCCGCCGCCGGGGAGACGGTCGCGCCTGGCCAAGCGCCGCGAGTGACGCTCACCAGCCAAGCCGGTGACCAAGCGCTAGAATGGCAGGGTCGGATAGTGCGCTCGGAGGAAACGATCGACCCGGTCAACCGCATGGTCTACGTCGTCGCTCGCGTGGATGACCCGTACCGCTTGGCCAAGCGGGACGGCGCCGCGCTACGCCGGGGCACGTTCGTCAAGGCCACGATCACTGGGCGCACACAGGACAACATCGTGTCGCTCAGCCGCACCGCGCTGCGCGGCAAGGACCGTGTCTGGGTTGTGCAGGATGGCAAGCTGGCATTTCGAGCTGTGAACATCGTCTATGCCGACAAGGACAAGGCGATCATCTCCGAGGGCCTCCAGAGCGGCGAACAGGTCATCACCTCCCTGCTGGCCGGAGTGATCGACGGGATGGGCGTCGAGGTCCAAGAGGGCGCACCGACAAATCCGTAGAGTATGAATGGCCTGATCGAATGGTTTGCAAAGAACGGGGTCGCCGCAAATCTGCTGGCTATCTTCATTGCGATCGTCGGCGTGATGACCATCGGCACGCTGCGGCAGGAGGTGTTTCCGGAATTCTCGTCGGACATAATCTCCGTGAGTGTGGTCTACCCCGGTGCCGCGCCGGAGGAAGTCGAGGAAGGTATCAGCCAAAAAATCGAGGAGGCCATATACGGGCTGACCGACGTCAAGAAGATCACTTCCAGCTCACAGGAAAATGCCGGCTCGGTGATGGTTGAGCTGAATCCCGGCACGGACGCCGCCCGAGCATTGGACGAAATCAAAACCCGTATCGACGCCATCGACACCTTTCCCGAGGAGGCGGAGAAGCCGCTGATCGAGGAGATCATTATGCGTAAGCAGGTGATCAACGTCGCTGTGTCAGGCGAGGCCACTGAGAAGACCTTGCGGCATTACGCCTCAAAGGTACGCGACCAGTTGATGGCACTGGATGGCATCACGCAGGTCGAACTGGCCAACGTCCGCGATATGGAAATTTCCATCGAGATCTCCGAGGACACACTACGCCGCTATGGCATGACATTCGACGAGGTGGCGATGGCGATCCGCAAATCGTCGGTCGACTTGCCCGGCGGCTCGATCAAGGTCAAGGACAGTGGCGAGGTTCTCCTGCGCACCAAGGGCCAGGCCAAGGAGGTGCTCGACTTTGAACAGATCGTCCTTCGCACACTGCCGGATGGCACTCGCCTGCGACTTGGCCAGGTGGCCAACCTCATCGACGGGTTTGAGGAAAACGACAGGGAATCATACTTCGATGGTGAGCGCTGTGCGTTGGTGAAGGTCTTTCGTGTCGGCGACGAAAACGCGATTGAGATTTCTGATATCGTCAAGCAGTACATCACGGAATCCGCCCATCTATTCCCGGAGGGCATCGCCCTCGAGACCTGGCAGGACGATTCGTTCTATCTCGCCGGCCGTCGTGACCTGATGATCCGCAACGGTGTCACCGGATTTTGCCTTGTGTTCATGGTGCTGGCTCTCTTCCTCCGGTTCCGTCTGGCCTTCTGGGTGAGCCTCGGCATCCCGATCTCGTTCCTCGGCACATTTTGGCTGATGCCGGGGCTCGATGTCTCGATCAGCATGATCTCGCTTTTCGCGTTCATCGTAGTACTGGGGATCGTGGTGGATGACGCAATCCTGATCGGCGAAAACATCCACGCCCACCACGAGCGCGGCACGCCCGGCCTGAAAGGCTCAGTCGCCGGGGCGATCGAGATGGCCAAGCCGGTGACCTTTGCCGTGGCGACATCGATCGCGGCATTCGCCCCGCTGATTTTTGTGGAGGGCAACACCGGTAAGATCATGAAGTTCATCCCTCTCATCGTGATCCCCACCCTGTTTTTCTCGCTGATCGAGTCGCTTTTCATCCTGCCAAAACATCTCAGCCATCTTCGCAGGGTGGACAACATCGAAGAGGGCAAGGGCTTCGTGGGGGCTTGGCGCCGTTTTCAGCACCGGTTCGTCACAAGGATGGATCAATTCGTCCTTCGAATCTACAAACCCAGCCTCCGTTGGTGTCTCGAGTGGCGTTACCTGACGATGGCCATCGCCGTCGCCCTATTCATGATCACGATGGGGCTCGTCGGCGGTGGGCATGTTCGGTTCACGTTTTTCCCACCGGTCGAGGGCGATAACGTGGCCGCCGCCATCACTATGCCGCTTGGCACGACTATGGAAGAAACTAAGCGGGCCGTGGAGAAGCTTGAACAGGCTGCAATCGAGGTGCGGGACGAACTCGATGCCAAAAGCGAAGAACATTATCCGAGTATCGTCCGCC
>WTHH01000354.1 GCA_011523195.1 Verrucomicrobiales bacterium | reverse complement strand
GGCCAGACGGCGACGAGTTGATCGTTCTCGTCACGGACGATGAGCGTGACGGGAAAGACCTGAGGCCCGGAGTGCTTGAGCCAGGCGAACATCCATTCTGCGGAGAGGAACGGGTTGGGGTATTCGGCTTGATTGAATAAGACGCGCCACTCATACTCAATTGCATTTAGGGGCGTTTCGCCTACAATGATTTCAGAGTAGTATTTCAATTATGGTATTATTTTGAATTTTTTTTAAATAACAACACGTAAATGACTTTTTTTGATCGTCAACGAACGATAAAATTTCTCCACGTGATCTGTTTCTGATAATCGCCAAACATTGATTTTTAATGTGATTTAAATGAACTTAACCAGCATAACATTGCTTATTGTTCTGCTAACAATCTCCTTTCTTATTGTAGTTGTTTTAGTTGTTTTAGAACATAAAAAATCAAGTGAAGACAAAGGATTGAAGATTGAGGGGAGCTTTGAGGAGCATGATAGCCTTGAAGAAAATAAAAATGATCAACAGTCAATTTATGAATGTTCAAAAAGTGGTGATTTGGAATGTGTGGTTCATTGGTTGAACATTAAACATGATATCAATAAAAAGGATGATTCTGGGTTCGCTCCACTTCATTTATCTTGTTTACACGGTAAAATTGAGATCGTGCAGCAACTTATTGAGAGGGGGGCTAACGTAAATCTCCTTTCTGATAAAGATCTTCTCAGCCCGATGGCGTGCTTAGCCCAAGGTAGAGCCAACCTAAATTTCAACGAAGGTGCTTTTTACAAAATTGTTTCTATTCTTAAGAAGGCAGGCGGTAGCATAAACAGAACAAAAGATGAGGCCACTCCTCCTGTAAAAGCGGCAATTGTTCATGGCGATTTGGACTTATTGGATTTTTTCATGTCTGTCCATGTTCATATATTTGTTGAGGATACCGACAAGCGTTCAATGCTCCATCATTGCTCTCTAAATCCTAATTCAAATTCAATCGCCATTTTGAAGAGATTGATCGACCGAGGCTTGGATATTAACGGACAAGACTTAGATGGGAATACACCTCTTCACCTTGCCTTAAATCCATTTAATAGAGAAATAGCTGAGTATTTAATTAGTGCTGGGGCAGACGAAGAATTAAAAAATTGGAAGGGGATTTCATCCAAAAAAATAGTTCAGCAAAATATTGTAAACTTTTTGCGTCAACCATGATTCTTGTTTGTGCTATTATTCTGGCTTGCATGCATTGGAGTGTGTTCACATTTGATTGCTTTCGTTTCACACTTCGAAAATTTGAGTAGCTTTATTTGCTAATGTCTCTGGAAATTTTTTCTATTAAGTTACCTGCGTAATTGCGCGTTCGCTGGTCCGCGTTCGGGTCGCGCTTGGGCAGCTTGGCGATGGCGTCCCTGTGGTGGGCCGCCTTTTCATCGAGGTAATCCAGCGCATTGAGTGACAGCATCGAGAGGGAGATGCCGTTGGCCTCGGGGTTGGCGTATTTCATCAGCAAATCGGCGGAGCGCTTGGCTTCCTTTTTGTTGCCGTAACGGCCAAGGGCCTCGGCGGCGATGATCTGCACGCTAGGCGACTTGTCCTCGAGAGCGGCAGTCAAAACCTCGCGCCCGTTGCGGATCCCGTTTTTGCCGCGAATCAGGTAGCCCATCGCGGCCCAGTAACGCACGGCGCTGTTGTCGCTCTTGATGAGTTGCGCCAACTTTTGCGTGTTCTTTTTGCCGAGACGCGTTGCGGTTTCGGCAGCCGCATGGACGGCGTCGAGGTCGTAGCGACTGGCGTTCTGGCCCATCTCGTAGGGTGAATCGTTTTTGGAGCGGGTATGAATTTCAGCCTCGGGCAGGAATCCGATGTCACGCACGTCTTTCACCCACTTGACATGCGCCTGGCGCAGGCGCCGAAGGGCGTCGCGGTGTTCCTTCGATTTCGCGAGATTGTTCACCTCGTCGCGGTCGTTCTTCAGGTCGTACAGTTCCTCCGCCGGCTTGGTTTGCCAAAACTTGGACTGCGACTCGTTGAGTTTGCCGGCGTGGTACATTTCATGCCAGATGCGCGTGGTCGGGGTCTTGAACATGTACGATATGAATTGGCCGTAGATTTTGTGCGGCATGTAGTTGCGGATGTAAACGTAGCGGCCGTCAAACACCGTGCGCACCATGTCGTATCGCTCGTCCATACGCCCGCGGAAGCCGTAACTATATTTTTGCCCGGGTGCTGCATGTTTGCCCATAAAGGCGTGTCCCTGCATGTGTGCCGGTGGTTTCATACCGGCGATACTCAGCACCGTCGGGGCGAAGTCGATGAAGCCAACCAGTTGATCGCTGACGCCGCCAGCCTCGTAACCGGCCGGTGCAAGGTGCTTGTACTTCTCCGGCACGTGCACGATGAGCGGCACATTTAGCCCGGAAAAGTAGGGCCACCGTTTGTTGCGCGGCATGCCGGAACCATGATCGCCGTAGTAGAACACGATCGTGTCTTCTGCGAGCCCGGCGTCGTTGACTTCCTTGAGCGTCCTGCCGACCAGCTTGTCCATCATGGTGATGCGGTCGTAATACTGCGCCCAGTCCTTGCGCACCTCGGGTGTGTCCGGGTGATAGGCCGGGATGCGAACCTTGGCCGGGTCGTGAATCTGGTTTTCCGGGGCGATCCTGTTCCGAATCTGGCTTTCGTGACTGATCGTGTGGTTGAAAACGGCGAAGAACGGCTTGCCCTCTGGCCGGCTGCTCCAGTGGGCATCGCGGCTGCTGGCGTGCCAAACCTCGCCCTCCTTCCGCAGATTGTAATCCTCCTTCGAGTTGTTGGTGCAGTAGTAGCCCAATTTACGCAGATATGCCGGGTACATTTTTAATCCCTTCGGCAGGCGGGTCATGCTGCGCATGTGCTCGGCGCCGGTCGCGGGCGGGTAGATGCCGGAGATGATCGTCGTGCGCGCCGGTGCGCAGACCGGGGCGGTCGAGCTGGCATTGGTGTAGCGTAGACTGCGTTTGGCCAGGCGATCGATGTTGGGGGAGGTGGCGTATGTGTCGCCGTAGCAGCCAAGGTGCGCGCCATTGTCCTCGCTGGTAATCCAGAGGATATTCGGTAGTTTTTGTTCCGCCCGCGCTTGGCTTAGCGCGAACGTCGCCACGCCGGCGAGTGTCAGGATAAGTCGGGAAAATCGGCTCACGGTAAACATCGCGGCGATTGAACCATTGCCGCGTCCGAGAGGCAACGATGCAGTGGTCGTAATCGTATTTTGGGGTAGCGCTTGGCCAAAGGGAGGGGTAATTTTCGTGGGACGATGCAGCATCACCAACAACGGTTGAGTGACCATTTCCTGACACGGCGGGAGTTTCTCTCGCGGGCCGGGATCGGCATGGGCGGGCTTGCGCTTGGCTCTATGCTGCCGGAGATGGCCAAGGCTTCCCCGTCATCCACGATCGCCGTGAAGGGGGCGCACTTTCTGCCTAAGGCCAAGCGGGTGATCCATATTTTTCTCAACGGCGGCCCGTCGCATGTCGACACGTTCGACCCCAAGCCGGCCCTCGAGAAATTCGCCGGCAAGCTGTTGCCGATGAAAAACCTGCGCACCGAGCGCAAGACCGGCGCGGCGTTCCCGAGTCCGTACAAATTCAAGCGCCAGGGGCAGAGTGGCATCCCAGTCAGTGAGATTTTTCCGCACACGGCCAAGTGCATTGACGACATCGCGGTAATCCGCTCGATGCACGCGGACATCCCGAACCACGAGCCATCGTTGATGCTGATGAACTGCGGCGAGGCGAGATTGATCCGGCCCAGCGTGGGGTCGTGGGTGACTTATGGGCTGGGCAGCGAAAATCAAAACCTCCCCGGCTTCATCTCGATGTGCCCGGGTTACCCGATACAGGAATCACAAAACTGGCAGTCCGGTTTTCTGCCTGGCATCTATCAGGGCACGCACATCAACACCCGGCACACATCGGTCGACAAGTTGATCGAACACGTAAAGAACCGCAGCCTCTCGCTGGGCGAACAGCGGCGCCAGTTGGATTTCATTCAACAGCTCAATCGCGAACATGCGGCAAAGCGACAGAAGGACGCGCAACTCGAGGCACGTATCCAGTCATTCGAGTTGGCGTACCGGATGCAGATGGAGGCGGCGGATGTGTTCGACATTAACCGCGAGCCCAAGCACATCCGGGAGATGTACGGCAAAGGGACGCAGGCGCGGCAGTTGCTGATCGCCCGGCGCTTAGTCGAGCGCGGCGTGCGCTTCGTGCAGGTGTGGCACGGGAGCGGCCAGCCGTGGGACAACCACGACGACATCGAGGTCAACCACCGAAAATTGGCCGGTCAATGCGATCAGGCGATCGGGGCGTTGTTACAGGACTTGAAACAGCGCGGATTGCTCGAGGAGACGCTGGTGCTGTGGGGCGGGGAGTTTGGCCGGACGCCGACGGTGGAGCTACCCACGCCCGGGGCCAACGCCGGCAAGATTAACGGACGCGACCACAACCACCATGGTTTCACCATGTGGATGGCCGGCGGCGGCGCCAAGGGCGGCACGATCTACGGGGCGACGGATGAGTTTGGATTTCGGGCGGAGGAAAACCGGATGCATGTGCACGACCTGCACGCCACGATGCTGGCGATGCTGGGCTTCGATCACGAAAAATTCACTTATCGCCATGCCGGTCGCGATTTCCGGTTGACGGATGTTCACGGCAGGGTCGTCCACGACCTGATTGCTTAAGATAAGGTCGGGGTGCCCGGTTCTCGGTGTCCGTTTTTTTAGATCAGCCCCAGAGTTGGCGGTCGAGGGTTCGGTATTGGAGGGTCTCGGATTGGTGTTCGCTGGTGATTTCGTCTGCGCCCGCGAGGTCGGCGATGGTTCGGCTGACCTTGAGGATGCGGTTTCAGGACTCTCGCACGGCGGCGTCCGGCAGGCCGACGATCACCGTGAGGGTTTCACCGTAACCGTCGTTCACCTCCACCTCCATGGGATGGGCTACGATCCCCTGGACGGCTGAGCAATGGACCTTGGTGAGCATTAGTTATTTTCTTTTGTGCTCGACGCGCCTGGCCAGGCGCGACTTGTCGATCACCGCGAGCTTGTGCAGGCCGGAGGCGACCTTTTCGTGTTCGTCGAACGCCTCGAGCTTGAAGTGAAAATGGTTGTCCTCTGAGCGCAACACCTGCGCTCGGCACGTCACGCGGTTGCCGGTCGGGGTGGGGGCGAGGTGCTCGATTTCCACCGCTATGCCGACCGTGCTCTCGCGGTGCTCGAGGTGGGGCAGCATAGCTTCACGCGCGGAATGTTCCATAAACCAGATCAGCCAGGGAGTGGACAGCACGGAGGGCATGCCATCCTCGGCGAAGTCGATGGCGTGTGTTTCCTCGGCAATGAATGTGACCTCAGCGGCGGCTCCGGGGCGGGGGCGTGATTTCATGTAGTGTGTTCAGTCTAAATTATTTCAGGGCCATTAAACCTTAAGATAGTGCGCTTGGCCAAGCGCCTTATGCGCAAACCAAGCGCTAGGCCTGAAATTTCTTCTTTTCAAAACCGCGCCGGAACGTTTGGATTGTTCCTGCCGTTGCATCCTGACCGGTGTCGCGGCCGGTTTCGGCGAATCTTTCGTCGGGCCGAAGACAGTCGTCTTGCCGGGTCGAGATGGACACTAGGTGCTCATCCGGTGGCTAAGCGCACCAGCGATTCCGGCGTGC
>WTHH01000260.1 GCA_011523195.1 Verrucomicrobiales bacterium | reverse complement strand
GGGCTTCACCCTACGCGTAAGCAGCGGCACCCCGCCGAATGTCGTTACGCAAAACGTCCCATTCCCGCTTGGCCAAGGGGTGTTTCGCCTCGACCAGACGTTTAGCGATGTCCCGGGCGTCCGCCTTCAGCAGTTCAACCGCTCGCCGCAGCAGTTCAGCCAGCCGCAGGAAACCGACGCCGGCTTCATCGAGGTGGCCATCCCATTTTCCTCACTCGACGACATCAAGCCCGGCGACAAGATTACCCTTGGAGCGGTTGTTGGGGCCGGGGGCATCAACACCCAAAAACAATATCAATTCCGCCAGTTCGACACCGCTCACCTCGGCAGGAGCCTCACGCTCGAGCAGAACGTTCTTTATAAGCTCGAAGGCGTTAAGGTGAAGCTAGCAGCAGACCCCGACCCCGATAAGGACGGATTGCCTACCGACCGCGAGATTGAGCTGGGCACCGACCCGACCAAGACGGACTCCGACGGCGACGGTCTGCCGGACGGCTGGGAGGTTGCCCACGGCCTTGACCCCGCAAAAAATGACGGCGACGACGCACTGGCCCACGATCCGGACGGCGACGGCATGACCAACGGCGAGGAATTGGCCGCCGGCACCGACGCACTGGACAACCAATCCCGACTCGCGCTCAACGTCCAGACCGCACCCAACGGCATTCGACTCCACTGGCTGGCACAGCCCAACGTCCGCTATCAGGTTGCCACCTCCGCACAGGCGGATGGTCCCTACATCGCGCTTGGCCAAGTCCTCGCCCACGAGGGGCCGGAACCAATGGAGCAGGAACTCGTGCTCGATTGGCCAGCCCAGCAGGGCGACAAACCGGAAGCTTTTTTCCGCATCCAAGTTTTACCCAAGAAATGATCCATCAACTCATCCGACCGCTTGGCCAAGCGCTTGGCCTTTACATCCTGTTGCTCGCCTCCGGCTGCGAGGAGAAACCGCCCGTGACTAAACCCACTACACCCAACACCAACGCCCCGGCAGCCAAGCCAAGCGGTGGAGCAGCGCAGGCCAAGCTCCCCACAATCAAGCTCTTCCTCGGTGCAGCCGAGTTGATCGCCGAGGTGGCCGACGAAAACCATGAGCGCCAGGCCGGCATGATGCACCGAATCGAGATGGGCGAAAACGAGGCGATGCTCTTCGTGTTCCCCTACCCGCACCAGACCGGTTTCTGGATGAAGAACACCACCCTTCCGCTGTCGATCGCCTATATCGACCGCGAAAGCCGTATCGCCGAGATTCACAACCTGCAACCCGGCAACACCAACACCGTCGAGTCGCGTTCCCGCCAAATCATGTACGCACTTGAGGTGAACCAGGGCTGGTTTTCCAAAAACGGAATCAAGCCCGGCAACGTGATCAGCACCGATAGCGGGCCACTCTCCCGAGCCGTTCGTTCCCGGTAGCGAATTGACTCCGCCCTGTTTTTTCGCAAAACTTACCCCGACTGATGAGCGACGACATCGGCAAAATTCTTGAAAACTGGGACTACCGACTTGGTAGGGTGGACGCCCGACGCGTGACCGGCGACGACGGCTCGGAGAAGCTGCAAATGCGAATCGACCTCGGCCTGCTGCAGATGAATGCACAGTTCCGCCCGGACGGCAAACGCCCATTCGGCCACCCCACCCTGCTCGACCACTTTCTTCTACGCCTCGAGAAACATCGCAACAAAAACGGCGGCGAGGATGACGATTTCAGCATCAACTCGGACGAGTGCGCCAAGCTCCAGCAGGAGGCCATCCAGTTTCACCACCGCAGCATCTGCAACTTTGAACTGAACGACTTTGAGGCAGTCGAGCGCGACACAGACCACATTCTCGAGCTGCTCGACTTCGTGCAGGACTACGCCGCGCAGGAGGAGATAGGCAGTAGCTTTCAGCAGTTCCGGCCCCAGACGATCATGATGCAGACCCGCGCCGTGGGCACCCAGTTCATCACCGACGAAAACTACGGCGAAGCCATCGAGGAAATCCGCGCCGCGATCGATGAACTCAACGACTTCTACTCCGATATGGGCCGCGAAGAGATGGTCGACAACAGCATGGAGGTGCACTCACTGCGCGAATGGCTCAAGGACGTCGAGACTGAGGCCGAGGAAAAACGACCGGTAACTGAGCGCGAAAAACTGGAGCGCAAACTCAGCAAGGCCATCAAGGCTGAGAATTATGAGCAGGCCGCCGAATTGCGCGACCGGATCAGCAGTCTCAGCCCCGACACGGAGTAGCCCCTCCACTCGTCCACGCCAAAAAAACTTGTCCAGTCAGACCGCTTCGCGGAAGCTGCCGCTCCCTCTTATACACAAGACATGAGCGCAGACGCTAAAATACAGGAACTCGGCCTCGAGTTGCCGCCCGCCCCGGCGCCGATGGGCGTTTACAAGCCGATCGTCATCACCGGCAACCTCGCCTATCTTTCCGGCCACGGCCCGGTGAAAACCGACGGATCACTCATGGTCGGGCGTGTCGGAGACGACCTCGACCTCGATGCCGGCTACCAATCCGCACGGCAGGTCGGCCTGACCATGCTCGCCACTCTCCGGGAAAACCTAGGCAGCCTCGACCGCGTCAAGCGCGTCATCAAGGTGCTCGGCATGGTCAACTGCACCGCTGATTTCCCCGACCATCCCAAGGTCATCAACGGCTGCAGCGAACTCTTCGCCCAGGTTTGGGGAGACGAAAACGGCATCGGCGCACGGAGCGCGGTCGGTATGGGCTCGCTCCCCGGCAACATCCCGTCGGAAATCGAGGCCATCTTCGAGATCGAGTAGCCTGCCATGTCAGAAGACTGGCACAGGCTTGCCAACCCGGACGAGATCCCCTCGCCCGCACTGTTAATTTATCCCGATCGCGTCGAGGAAAACATCCGGCGCATGATCGCGATGGCCGGCACAGCCGATCGACTGCGCCCCCACGTCAAGACACACAAACTCGGCGAGATCGTCCAACTCCAACTCAAGGCCGGCATCACCCGGTTCAAGTGCGCCACCATCGCCGAGGCGGAGATGCTCGCACAGGCCGGCGCCCGCGATGTGCTGCTTGCCAATCAACTCGTCGGCCCCAACGCCAGGCGCTTGGCCAAGCTGGCCGGGTGGTTTCGCGAAGTCCGCTTCTCCACCATCGCCGACGACGCCGAGGCGGTTGGCAACCTTGCCAGCGCGGGACAGGAGGCCGGCATCACGCTGCCGGTTTTGCTCGACCTCGACGGCGGCATGGGGCGCACCGGCATCCCGCTTGGCCAGGCAGCTGTCATGCTCTATAAGCTCATTGACCAGTTGCCCGGTGTCGAACCGGCCGGGCTACACCTGTACGACGGGCACCTGCACGAGAGTGACCCCGCCGAGCGCTTGGCCAAGTGGAAAACGATGATGGAACAACTCAAGTCGTTCCGTACCGATGTCGAGGCGGCTGGGCTTCCGGTGCCGGTGGTTGTTGGCGGGGGCACGCCCACTTTTCCGTTTCACGCCCGGCACACCGCGCACGAGTGCAGCCCCGGCACCACATTGCTCTGGGATTTTGGTTACGCGGAAAAGTTCGCCGACCTCGAATTCCAACAGGCGGCCGTGCTGCTCTCCCGCGTGGTCAGCAAACCGGGCAGCAACCGCATCACGCTCGATCTCGGCCACAAGGGCATCGCCGCCGAAAACCCTCACCCACGGGTGAAATTCATCGGACTGGACGACGCTGAGGCAGTGGTGCACAGCGAGGAACATCTCACCCTGCAAACCGATCGAGCCGGCGACTTTCGAGTGGGTGATTTGCTGTACGGAATCCCCCGACACATCTGCCCGACTGTGGCGTTGTACGACCGCGCGTATATCATCCGCATGGGTAAACTGACCGCCCAATGGCAAGTCACCGCCCGTGCCCGCAAGCTGACCTACTGATGGCATGACAAAACCAAGCACAACAGGAACACACAACCGTCACGTCAGCGTCATGGAGTGCGTTACTCCGCACCGCTTTGGTGCTTTTTTTCGCGTCCGAAAAGCGGCAGAGACTGCCGTACTCCACAACACTGCCGCGCTTCAGTACGACCTATCGCAAGTACCAAACCCTTTTGCCTTTCCAAGCGCTCCGGTTAAGCCGAGGACGGTTGAGACAGCCGTCCCTACCTCCTGCCCTTGGCCAAGCTAAATGCCCCAATACGGCGCACTAAAATTCAACCCCTCGTCATGAACACTCCAATCCAAGCTGAGCAAAACAGTCTGCGGCAGAGCCGGCGGGAGCTTTGGTTTATTCTTCTCACCTGGCTGGGTTGCTGCATTTGGGTCATCGGCTACTGTTATTTTAACGGCTACCACCTTAAGCCGGAGGAAGTGTCTACCTTGCTTGGTTTTCCGGACTGGGTGTTCTGGGGGGTCGCGATGCCGTGGATGTTTGCCAACGGCGTGACGTTTTGGTTCTGCCTGCACGTGTTAAAAAATGAGGAAGACGAGGAAGTTCCCAAATGAACGTAGCCGGCACCACGAACACCGCCCTCATCAGTTTTGGTATTTACCTGTTGGGCGTTTTTTTTCTTGCCTGGCTCTCGAGCCGTGTGCGGGAGAAAAAGGAATTCATTGGCGAATATTTTCTCGGTAGTCGCAACCTTGGCCTCTGGGCGTTTGCATTGACCTTTGCCGCCACCAGTGCGTCGGGTGGCAGTTTCATGGGTTTTCCCTCACTCATCTACACGCACGGCTGGGTGCTGGCCCTTTGGATTGCCAGTTACATGGTCGTGCCGATCGTCGGCATGGGGCTGCTAGGCAAACGCATGAATCGGCTGGCCCGCCAATCCGGAGCCGTGACCATTCCGGACATAATCAAGGCCCGGTTTAAATCTGACGCCGTAGGCATGATCGCCACGCTGCTGATTTTATTTTTCATGTTCTTTTACCTGCTAGCCCAGTTCAAGGCCGGCAGCAAAATCATGACCACCCTACTTCAGGACGTGCCCGTCTACCAAAGCACCGTCGCAGCTTTAGGCGACGCGATCGACGGCCTGCCATGGGTTGGCGGCGCGGAGCCTGACTACGTGCTCTGCCTGCTAGTCTTCGCCTTTTCCGTGATCGTATATACGGCATTTGGCGGATTTCGTGCGGTGGTATGGACCGATATCATGCAGGGCGTCGTTATGGGTGCAGGGGTGATCATCCTGCTCATCCTCACGCTTAGCCAAGTAGGCGGACTCTCGAAGGCCACTGAACAGTTAAAAGAGATGACCCCTCCCGAGAACGGTACCGGTTTCATCACCCTTGGCCAATCGGCAGATGAAGACACCACCCTGCCCAAGGGTACGTGGATGCGCCTGGCCGATGGCGGCATAGCCCGGTTGGCAGAACAGGTGCGCTTGGCCAAGGGCAAAACCGAAACCGAGGCCAAACTGCTCCGCATCACGACCCCGGCTGAAGTAGAGCGCATAGAGCCAACCCAGCTAGGTTTCGCCGTCTCCACCACATTCACTCCGACGGAAGCCAATGGCTACGGCGCAGGGCGCAAGGGCGTTTACGTCAGCGCGCCCGGTCCACATCCGAATAACGAGGACGGCTTTCTCAACGTCTGGGTGGCGGTGAGCTTCTTTTTCTTCTGGGCATTCGGGTCGGCCGGCCAACCGAGCAACATGGTGCGGCTGATGGCGTTTAACGGCACAAACGTCCTCCGCAAAGCGATGCTCAGCATCTCAATTTACTTTACAG
>WTHH01000239.1 GCA_011523195.1 Verrucomicrobiales bacterium | reverse complement strand
GAAAAACCGGCGAGCCACCATCATGGGTGCCAGTTCCCTCGCGCTCGCCGCCGTGAGGACCCTACTCTCCATTTGGGCCGTGACCAACCGCAACGTAGCGGTCACCGCCAAGAACAAGGCCGAGGAACGGCTCTACCGTTCGCAGGTACTCCAGGCCGCCAACTACGCGAAGGAGAAAAACTACAGCTCCGCCACACAAGCTTTGCTGGACGCTCCGGAACGATACCGCAACTTTGAGTGGGGCTACCTCCTGAAGAAGGTCAATCCGCAACTGACCGTGCTGGAGGGGTTCAACAAAAGCATCTACTCCGTCGCCTACAGCCCGGACGACTCCATCCTAGTCACCGGCTCGGAGGATGCCATCGCACGGATTTGGGATTCCAAAAATGGCAAACTGCTCCACGTCCTCAAGGGACACGACGACGTGATCGAGGCGGTCGCCTTCAGCCCGGGCGGTGAACGCATCGCCACCGGATCCGGTGACAAGACCGTCCACATTTGGAACGCCCGGGACGGAAAAAACCTCGCGGTACTCAAAGGGCACGAGGACGAGATTAACTCTCTCGTGTTCGATACCACCGGCGAACGGCTCGTCACCACATCCTTTGACAAGACCGCGCGCATTTGGAACCTCCCCGATGGTCGTGAAACAGCCATGCTAGTCGGCCACGATGATTTTCTCGAGAACGCCATTTTCAGCCCGGACGGCAAACAAGCCGCCACCATCACCGAAAACCTGAAGGTCCGCATATGGGATGCCACAAACGGCTAACTCCTCAAAACCATCGAGGATCATTTGCCGCCTCTTCAGGCCGTGTTTGCCAAAGCCGCAACCGATACACCCCCCACCGCTCCGCCCGACGAGGCGAATCTCGCTGTAGAGCCGCCCGCCATCCTTGAGGAATTCGACGCCGTGCTGGAATCCGAGGCATTTACCCCGGATGAGAGCCGAGTCATTACGGTATTTGAGGACGGCTCCGCGCGTGTTTGGGATCAATCAAAAGCCCCGGCCGGGAGCGTGCTCGAGGGGCACACCGGCCTGATTTACGCTGTCGCCATCAGCCCGGACGGGGCCCAGGCGATCACCTGTTCCGTCGACAAGAGCCTGCGCATCTGGGATCTCACCCGCGGCAGCCAAACCCGCGCCATCGAAAATCTGCCAGCCGGTGTTTGGTCGGTTTCCTACAGCCGCGACGGAAAACAAATCGCCATCGGACTGCACGACAACCGCGTGCAGATTCGGAGCACGGACGACATGGAACTCATCACCGAGTTCAAACAGGATGCCATCGGCTGGGTCTACGCTGTCAGCTTCAATCACGATGGAACAAAAATCGCCTCCACCTCAGGGGTGTCCGGGTGGATTTGGTCCACTGCAGACGGAAAAGAGTTACTCGAACTCAAGGGGCACAGCGATGAGGTGACCTGCATCGACTTCAGCCCCGACGGCTCCCGGGTCATGACCGGCGCCGGCGACAACACCGCCCGCCTTTGGAACGCCGCTAAGGGAGGCGATTCACTCAAAACCCTCCAGCACGACGCACGCGTGAACTGCGTTCGCTTCAACTCCGATGGCACCCGTATTGTGACCGGAGGCACAGACAACATCGGGCGAGTTTGGGATCTCAACACAGGCGAAGTCCTGTTCAACCTCGAGGGCCATACCGAGGCGATCACCACTGCGGACTACAGCCCGGACGACACCCGCATCGTAACCGGCTCAAACGACTTTACGACCCGCATCTGGGACGCCTCCAACGGACAGCAACTTGCCACGCTCGAGGGTCACGCAGACGAGATCAACTCAGCCGTGTTCAGCCGGGACGGCAAACGCATCGTCACCGGCTCGCGGGATCGCACCGCCCGCATCTGGGAAGCTGCCCCGTGGCACATCAGCGACTACCCCGGCGAAGACTCCCAGACCCACATGCAACGATTCAACCTCTGGAGCCACCAGCGACAGAATGATTGAGACAGCCAGCCCATCCCCGCCAAGCCGGCCCTCGCCCTCGTCGCCCAAGAGGGGTGTGTCGGGGTTGTCGCCGATGGAGTCGGGCCAGCGGCCAAGGCCAAGCCGGAGGTGGGCGGCGAGGGCGAAGTAGAGCAGCAGCCAGGGTAATCGACCGTTGACCCGTTGGGCTTGATTGGGGATTCTGCGGCCCGTGAACCATCGTTTATTTTTGCTGCTTGGCCTGGCGCTTGGCCAAGCGGCCATTGCCCAGCCGAAGGTGGAGTTGCCGACACGCCTCAAGGTGGTGCTGGAGAATACCCAACCGGTCGACAGACCACTTGACGGGCGGCTGCCGATGTTCGTACTGCCGATCAGCGGCGCACTCTCCTCACTTCCGCTTGGCCAGGCGGAGGAGGCACTCGACCGCTTGGCCAAGCGGGGCATCGGCTATTCAGTCAACTGGAACCACAACGATCTTGAGGCGTCGCTGAAGGAAGGCCTGCGCATTGGCCGAATGCAGCAACAGATGGGCGGGATGGTTTCTGTGCATGCCACGAGCTGCCTGTACTCGTTCTTTGACGGGACACCCCGGACGCAGCACTTGGATGACAACGGCCGGGCGTTTGCAGAGACGTCGTTCGGCGGCACGATGGGCTGCCCGTTCACGCTCGAGCATCGCATCCCGGTGATCCGCGAGCGGGTGGAGTCCTTCCTGAAAGCATACAAGGCGGCCGGAGTGGACATCGATTTCATCTTTGCAGACTGGGAGATCGACGGGCCGATCGAGTGGAACGGCGCCTGGGAAAGCTCCAAGCGCTGCCGCCGCTGCCGGGAGCATTTGCCGGACATAGATGACTTCCGGTCGTTCCAAACCACACTGCGGGAGATTCGCAGTCGTCTTCAACGCGAGGCGTTCGGCGACAACGTCACCCGTTTTTTTCCCGAGGCGCTCGTCGGCAATTATGCCGTCCACCCCCACGATGGGCATCGCTACTGGTACGACTATTTTGAGCGCGAAACCCCGGGCGTACCGGTGATTGTGGATCAACGCGCGAAATATCGCGAGTGGGCCCATGAGTTCGATACGTGCGGGTACACCTTCGCGATGCCGGTGGTTTACACGTGGTATCCGACCTTTGGCTGGTACGACTTTGAACCGAAGGATTACCGGTGGTTCTACAACATGATGCGGGTCGCCTCCAACGCCGGCCGACACACCCCGCAGCAGACGCCCATCATCCCGTTCGTCCATTGGCACACCACGGCGCCGCCGAAGGAGCCGGACCCCGCAGTGGAGCAGTTCAGCCGCGAGAAATATCAGGAAGTGCTTTGGCACATGCTGCTGCGCGGGCATGACACGTTTTTCCTCTGGTGCACCAGCCCGGAACTGGCCACCGAGATTAAACTCGTCCATGAAGTCTACCGGGCCAGCCTCGAGTACAACGGCTTCATCCGGCGCGGGGTGCCGGTGGAGTTTGAAGTGCCGGCCAAGCCCGGCCCGGTCGTGTCCGGACTGCGGCTGGGCAACCGCGTGCTGGCACGGCGAACCGATTTCGGCCCGGAGAACGAAGACAAACTCGTGACACTGACAGACGGGGATACCGTGTCCGTCGACTCAAAACCGGGCATGCAAATTCTTGAAGTAAAACAGAAACCACGACACCGCGGCATCCTCACGGACCACAACGGCAGGCAACGGTTTCCGATCGGTTCATACGAGTTTCCCGGGGATAGGGAGCGACTCCGGAGCATGGCAGAAAGCGGCTTTAACCTGCTCCGGTGCGGCAACCGCGACGCACTCGACTCGGCCCACGAACTTGGCCTCATGGGTTGGGTGCCGCTCAACGTACAGGACGGCGCCACCCCGGCACTTCGAAAACAGGTGGAAACACTCCGCGACCACCCCGCACTCACCGTTTGGGAGGGGCCGGATGAAATCGTGTGGACATTCACCGCATACAGTTTCCTGAAGGAACGAGCCGGCTTCACCCGCGAGGACTGGAACAACCAGATCCCCAAGGCGGTAAACTACGCCCGCAGGGAAGGCGGCCGAGTGATCGCGAACATGCACGAGGGCATAGGCCTCGTCCGCGAACTGGACCGGCGCAACCTACCGTTCTGGATCAACGAAGCCGCAGACAGCGATGTGAAATACACCCGCGACTACATCAGCTCAGTCGACATCACCGGCTGCGACTACTATGCCGTGCGCAAAACCGGGTCCGACCTGCAAAGCATCGGCCGGCTGGTGCAGCGCTGGGACGCCGTCGGCCACGGCCGACCAGTCTGGATGGTTTTGCAGGGATTCTCCTGGCACAAAATTCGCCCCGACCGCGAACGGCTCTACCCATCGTTTGCCCAGACTCGATTCATGGCCTACGACGGCATCGTGCACGGCGCGCGCGGCATCCTGTATTGGGGAACACAGACCATCGACGACCCACTCTTCCGCGAATCCCTCCACGCCCTCACCGCCGAGCTAAGCGCACTGGAAATGTTCCTCGTGAACGACGATCACCCGGTCGAGGTGGCCATCATCGATGATTTGTTCGACCCACCCGGCCTTGGCGTCCGTGGCCTGCTGAAACACAGCGGCGGCGATTCCCTGCTGATCCTGGTGAACGAGGACGACCACCGTCACCTCGGCGTCGACGTGACCGGTTTGACGCCGCTAAACGGACGCACCCTGCATCAGCTATACGGCGACAAACAAGCCGTGGTCCGCCGGGGAGGTATCGTCACAAGAATGCAGCCCCATGAAGTAAAACTCTTCTGCACCAGCCCCCGTTTCAAAACCAAGCAAACAAAAGGCCGCAACTTCACCGACGCAGGAGAATGATTTGACCCGGGGGTGCTTGGGCTGGAAGCTGGGTGACCTATGATTCGTTTTTTTCTGCTGCTGCTTTTTGTTGCGCTTGGCCAAGCGGGTGAGGTGCTGGCCAAGCGGCCCAACTTTCTCATCATCATGGCCGATGACTGCACCTACAATGATCTGCCATTGTACGGCGGCCAGAATGCCAAAACCCCGAACATCGATCGCTTGGCCAGGCAAGGGCTGACGTTTAATCGCGCCTATCTTGCGGAGGCCATGTGCCAGCCGTGCCGCGCGGAGTTGATGACCGGCCAGTATCCGCTGCACAACGGCTGCGCGTGGAACCACTCGGCGAGCCAGCCGGACGTGAAGAGCATGCCGCACCACCTCGGCGCGCTGGGTTACCGGGTGGGCATCGCCGGAAAGGTGCACGTGAAACCGGCCTCGGCGTTTCCGTTTGAGAGCATTGCCGGGTTCGATCCCAATTGTGTGCGCAACCCCACGCGTGCCCATGAGCTGGACGGCGTCCGCAGCTTCATGGCTCGCGATGAAGGGCAGCCGTTCTGTCTGGTCGTGGCGCTGGTGGAGCCGCATGTGCCGTGGGTGATGGGCGACGCGTCGCAGTACCCACCGGGCAAGCTCAAGCTCCCGCCGAACATCGCCGACACGCCGCGCACGCGGCAGGATTTTGGCAAGTATCTCGCGGAAATCACCTACATGGACGGGCAGGTCGGGCAGGTTCTCGATACGCTCGAGGCCACCGGCGGCGCGGACGACACGGTGGTGTTGTTTACCTCCGAGCAGGGGTCGCAGTTTCCTGGGAACAAGTGGACGAACTGGAACACCGGCATCCAGACTGCGCTGGTCGCCCGCTGGCCCGGGCGCATCCCGGCCGGCAAACGCACCGATGCCCTCGTGCAGTACGCCGATATCC
>WTHH01000152.1 GCA_011523195.1 Verrucomicrobiales bacterium | reverse complement strand
GACCAACAATATCCCGGAGAAAAAGGCCAACGAGGTCTTCGACCTGCTGGAGAAATTCGCTGGCTACGGATTCAATAAATCCCACGCAGCCGCCTATGCCGTGGTGGCCTACCAGACGGCTTATCTCAAGGCGCATTATCCGGTTGAATTTTTGGCGGCCAATATGACCAACGACATGGCCGACACCGCGAAGCTGGGCGTGTTGACGGACGAAGCCAAGGTGTTGGGGATCGAGGTGTTGCCGCCGGACGTTAATGAAAGTCAGGTGTTTTTTGCTCCCGCCCGGGACGGCACCGTGATCCGGTTCGGCATGGCTGCGATCAAAGGGGTAGGAAGTGTTGCGGTGGAAGAGATGATCAAGGCGCGTAGTGAAGGCGACCCGTTCAATGATTTGTTCGAGCTATGCGATCGCTGTGACACGCGAACAGTCAATCGAAAGGTGCTCGAGGCATTGATACGCAGTGGTGCCTGCGATGGACTCGCGGGAACGAGAGCCGGCCAGTTTTCTGTCATCGACAAGGCGTTGGCAAAGGCGTCTAGCCAGGCCAAGGATCGTGCCGCCGGTCAGACGTCACTTTTTGGTGCGTTCGAGGAAAGCAGCAACTCCATGCGCGACAGCGTGCCGGACTTGGCTGAGTGGGATCGGGATGAAATCTTGGCCTCGGAAAAGGAACTGCTCGGTTTTTACGTCAGCGGTCACCCGCTTGATCCGTACAAGGAATTGCTCGACCAGTATTGCGTGCACAACAGTGAGACGGTCAAGGAGTTGGAAAACCGAAAGGTCACCCGCTTGGGCGGGTTGATTACTGCAGTCCAACGAGGCATCTCCCGGCGCAGCAACAAGCCGTATGCCATCGCCACCATCGAGGATCTCTCCGGCTCGTTTCAAGTACTATGTATGAACGAAAATTACGACAAGTACCAGTCGCTGCTTGAGGCGAATCAAACCGTTCTGGTCATCGGCGAAGCGAACAACAACGAGGATATGCCCAAGATTTTCCCACAGGAAGTTGTTGCGCTGGAGGATGCGCCGGCCAAGTACACCAAGCAGGTGCATGTGCGGCTCAACAGTTCAAAGGTTGAGCCGGCCAAGATGGACGAGGTGTTTGGTGTGACGACCAGTCACCCGGGACGATGCCCGCTTTATTTTTGTTTCAAGCAGGAGGATGGGCGATTGGTCTTTGTTGAGTCGGGCGAGAAGCATTATGTGAAGCCGTCTGAACGACTGCGTGATGAAGTCAACGACCTGCTTGGGCAAGCGGGGAGCTACTACGCCAAGGTGGATACTTCGCTGCCCGATCCGCCCAAGCGGCGTTGGCAAAAAAAGGGGAGCAACAGGGAATAGGATAATCCCTTATCGGGCGATCCAGCGTTTGGCTTTCAACTCAAACCGTGGGAGGCTATTGAGTTTGGCCAAGCGGATCGGCACCCGAAGGGACAGGTTTTCCTGAAAAGCGATGGCCAAGTGCTTGGCCAAGTTTTCATCATCGGCAGCTTCCGGCTCTACCTCCACAGACATCTCGGTGAGGGTGTCAGCCTGATTGATCTTCACTCGATACTCGGCGACTCCTCCGACGCTGCGAACGATCTCCTCGACGGCGCTTGGATAAACATTCACTCCGCGAACGACCACCATGTCATCTGCGCGGCCAAGTATGCCGCCATCAAGGCCAAGGTCATGTCGACCACAGGCGCAGGGCTGGTCGGAGATGGCCTTAACCAGATCACCGGTTCGATATCGCAGCAGGGGTGAACCGTGTCGGCCAAGAGTGGTTAAAATCAGTTCACCGGTGGCCCCGTCTTCGACAGGTTCGCCGGTGCCAGGGTTAATGATTTCCGGGAGGTACGCCTGCTCGAGGACGTGAAGGATTCCCGGTTGTGCCGGGCACTGGTAGGTTACCGGGCCGACTTCGGTCATGCCGTGGTGATCAAAGATGGCTGCGCCCGGCCACGCCTCCTCAAGGCGCCTGCGGGTGGCAGGGATACTGCCGCCGGGTTCGCCGGCAACGACGATGGTTTTCACCGGCGAGTCGCTCAAGTCGATGCCCTCGGCTTTGGCCACTTCAGCCAAGCGTAGGGCGTAGGTCGGCGTGCAACAGAGTACATTAGCCTGATGGGTGAAAATGGACCGCAGCCGGGCGGCACTACTAAGGCCTCCGCCGGGAATGCTCAGTGCCCCAAGCGCTTCGCCGGCCTCGAAAGCGAGCCAGAATCCGATGAATGGCCCGAAGGAAAACGCGAAGAAAATACGATCCTCCGAGTTGACTCCGGCTGCCCCGAAAATATCGCACCAATTATCGATCATCCACTGCCAGCTCTCGGGAGTGTCGAGCCAGCGCATTGGTTGGCCGCTGGTACCGCTGGTTTGGTGGGCCCGCGTGTAGCGTGACTGCGGGAAAGTCAGGTTGCTGCTGTAAGGAGGGCGGGCCTGATGATCGGCGACCAGTTCAGCCTTCGTCGTAAAAGGACAGCGTTTGCGATACTCGTCGAGTGACGGTAGGTCAGCGCTGATCCCAGTCGGGCTGAGCTTGGTTTCGTAAAACCCATTCGCCGGCCGTATGGCTGATAACAGCTTTTGCAACTCCGCCAACTGGGTTCGATTCAGCGCGTCGCGACTGTCGGCAGGAGTGCGGGGCATGGGCCTTTAATTTGAGTCCGTCACGTTCGGATCGGCGGGAGCCTGTGCCGCTGTTGCCGGTGCCTTCGGTACGTATTTGGTGACAAGGAAACCGCCGACGGCGGCCAGGACAATACCCAGAATGAACGGCGCGGAGACGTTACCCCATGCGTTGGCCTTGGTCGTGTTGACAATAGCATTCACGATCGGCGCTCCAGCAAAGATGATCGACATGATCACCGGCACATAGGCGACGGTTGGCTTTGGCGCCGCTCCAAACGCAAGTAGCACCCCCAGCGCACCTATGGCTCCGAGCGTCCCGGCGATGAGCGACCATTGCCAGCCCTTGGCCGGGTAGGCCCAGAAATCAATCGGACCGCCCTTGAGCTTTAGAATGATGATCGGGGCTATGACGGCGGTGAGAAAGTAGGCCAAGCCGACCCAGAGAAAGGCCATGATCCGGCCGTGCTCGGGGCTTTCCATTTTCATTGAACCGGTGTGCATGCACACGCCGTAGGTACCCCAGCAGATCACGGTCATAAGTGCCCAGATGTACCAGGGCATTCCAGTTGAAGCAGTATTGGCAACCATAAGTCGGGAGGCAACTTACTGGCCGGAGGGCGGCAATTCAAACGCTATCGCGCTTGGCCAAGCGCTGCAAAATACTCGCGTGCTCTGCCCATGACCCGTGGTGAGAGAAGCAGTGCCGAGAGCATGGTGGGTATGGCCATCATGCCAAACATGATGTCGAGGAAGTTGATCACATCGCCCAGCTCGATCACAGCGGAGACCACAATCCCGATCAGGTAAAAGAAAATCAGCGGAATACGTGCCCCGGGCCCGAACAGAAAGATACCGCACTTGGTCACGTAGTAGGAAAAACCGATCATCGACGAGAAACTAAAGCAGAGCACGCAAATCAAAAGCAGGTAACTTCCACCGAAGGGGATTCCTTGGCTGAAGGCACTCGCGGTGAGGAGAGCCCCGTTGACATCATCACCGGCCTCCTTCCAAACACCGGTGCTCAGAATGATCAGGCCGGTGATTGTGCAGACGATCAGTGTGTCGATCATTGGGCCAAGCATCGCCACGAGTCCTTCGCGGATCGGTTCACTTGTTTTGGCTGCGCCGTGTGCCATCGCCTCCGTGCCCATCCCTGCTTCGTTCGAAAAAGCAGCTCGACGAACACCTGTGGAGATCACAGCGCCAAGCGCACCTCCGGCGACTGCTTCACCGGAAAAGGCATCACTCAAAATCAGGCCAAGTGCAGCGGGGACATTCTGGATGTGAGTGATTAAAATAAAAATCGCACAGGCCGCGTATAGCAGCACCATGAATGGAACCAATCTACTGGCGACCTTGCCGATCCGGATTATGCCGCCGAGGATTACCGACCCCACGCAAACTGCCATCACCAATCCAAACATCGCCTTGCCCAAGGGTGCGACTGTACCGGCCTCGTCGGTTAACCACTCATTTGGAATGAAAAACATATCCCCGACGATGGCAGTTAATTGATTGGATTGAACCAGGGGAAGGCAACCGAACATCCCGAAAAAGCAAAATGCCAGCGCGAGTGGTTTCCATCTTTTCCCCAATCCCTCAACGATGAAATACATTGGGCCACCCTGGGCCTTTCCGGCGTGATCAGTCCCGCGGTACATGATGGCCAATGAACAGGTGAAAAACTTGGTGGCCATGCCGACCAACGCACAGACCCACATCCAAAATAGGGCGCCGGGGCCACCGCTTGTGATGGCAACTGCGACTCCGGCGATGTTGCCCATGCCCTCGGTTGCTGAGAGAGCACTGCACAGTGCTTGAAAGTGGTTAATCTCTCCAGGGTCGTCCGGGTTATTGTACTTACCGCGCAGGATTTGGATGCCGTGCCATAGGTAAAGAATAGGGGTGAAACGAGAGTAAAAGGAAAAGAAAAGTCCGCCGCCAATGAGCAGGTACAGAAGAGGCATTCCCCATAGCCAGTCGGAGGTCTTTTGGAGTACCTTGGCAAGGTTCAGTGGATCGGCGGCGGTGTCCATCTGCAATTAGGCCGTGAGGATTTTGCGGCAGGCGGTCTTGAGTTGTTTCAAGTGCGCGGCGCTCTTTGCCTCGAGGTAGCAGCGGATTACCGGTTCGGTGCCGCTCGCGCGGAATGCCACCCATTCATTATCCGGCAACAGGAATTTGAATCCGTCCGTGGTGATGAATTGCTGAACTGGATAACGATCGATCTTGTCGAATCCCCCTGCCAGTTTTTTCAGGATCGCCGTCTTTTCGTCGGCCGGTACGGCGATGTTGATTCGATCGGTATGAAACTCGCCGGTTTGTTTTTCCAAATCTTTCAGGATGCGGCCAAGCTGCTTGCCTTCCATCGCGACCAGTTCGGCCATCAACAGGCAGGCGAGCACGCCGTCTTTTTCAGGCACGTGCCCACGGATGCTCAGTCCGCCGGATTCCTCACCACCGACGATGATCGGTTCGCCCTCCATCAACGCGCCAATGTGCTTGAAGCCAACCGGCGTCTCGTGAACCTTGACGCCAAGCATTTCCGCAATGGCGTCAACCTGATGGCTTGTCGGTACCGTCCGGACGACAGCACCCTTGATACCCCGATTCTTGCGGAGATGATACAGTGCGAGGGCCAGTACTTGGTTTGGTGTAAGCCAGGTGCCGTCCTTGTCGACCACCCCGAACCGGTCGGCGTCGCCGTCGAGCCCAAGCGCGAGATCGGCTTTGCCGCTCTTGACGAAATTGGCTGCCTCGGCCATTCCGGACTCGTTGGGCTCGGGTGAACCACCACCGAAAAGCGGGTTCAGGTTTTCGTGAAAGCGGGTGATGCGGGCGCCCGCTTCCTCGAGTAGTGAGTCGAGGTAGCCCCGGCCGGTTCCGTGCATCAACTCCACCGCGATGCGGAGCTTGGCCTTGCCGATGGCTTTGAGCTCGATCAGTTTGCGTATGCGGTTCAGATAGGCCGGCGCTGGGTCGAATTCCTTGCACTGGAAAGTTCCGACCAAGGCTGTTTTTGGTTGCCAACCCTTGACCAATAGCTTGGCGGCGTGGGCCTCGATTTTTCCGGTGAACTCCGGTGGGGCGC
>WTHH01000160.1 GCA_011523195.1 Verrucomicrobiales bacterium | reverse complement strand
CGATTGAGGGAGTGTGCCAAAACTGAGCAGCCAATCATTAAACCGGCGAAGCGACCAACCACGCCCCTCGACCAGTTTTCTGTGCAGCCTCGCGTTCTCGAGGCGTCCCAGCCAATAACTCATTGGTACTCCGGGGCTGCCGGTGTACCAGTTGACATCGGCTTCTGCCCGCGCTTTGGTGAAGCCGAGATGTTTCTGCATGTGCCTCACCGCCTGGGCGTAGCTGTAAGCGCCGGTTTGCAACCGGAGATCGACGAGAATCCGGTGGCAACGCCAGAGGGCATCGTGGAGTTGCTGCAGCTTTAGCTCGGGTGACTCGATGATCCCGAGGTCGACGCACATTTGCTCGCACCAAAGCGTCCAGCCTTCGTAGAAAACTGCGTGCTCATCAAAAACACGCCGCCATTTTCGGGGATGGGCATTCGCAAAAATGAACTGCAAATGATGGCCGGGATAGGCTTCGTGCGCACAGGTCAGCTCGAGCCCGAAGTGCTGCTGGCGCTCCGCCAGTTTGTCGACCTCGGTTTTTTTCTTTAGTCCGAGGTCGTTCACCCAAAAGTAACCGCGCTGCCGTTTGTCGAACGGGCCGGGCGGCGAGTAGGCGGCCATAGGGATGACGTGGGACATGAAATCCGGGACCAACGTGATTTTCAGCGAGTCGCCCTTCGGGAAGGTCATCGCCTTGGCGGCCTTGAATTTTCGGATGATCTCGTCGTTGGTTTTGTGATAGAGGGCGAGCAACTCGCCGCTTGGCTTCCATTGGCAACGGGCCGCCTCGACGATCGCCTCGACTGACTTTTTCCGGCCAAGCTTTGCGGATGCTTTTTTCAACAGCGCACCGACACGGTCGATTTCGGAAAGGGCGACGGCTTCCACCTGGCCAACCGTGTAGTCCAGGCCAAGTTCGTCGCGGATTCGGCGCTGGAGCATTGCGGTGCCGATGGCGAACGATCCCGGCTTGGCCAAGCGCTTGGCCATTACGACACCGTGGTATCTGGTGCACGCCCGCTTGGCCAAGCGGATGAGTGAAGCGTCGTTTTTTTTGTTTCCGTTGGATTTTAAAAACGAGGCGACTGCATCGAAGAACGAGCCGGAAGCCTTAAAGGCGCCGTCCATGATGTCGCGCCAAACCCTTTCCGGCCGTTCGATCAGCCTGGCAGCCTGTGTGAGGTAACGCGGTGTTCCCGAAAGTAGACTGCGGATGTTTTTTGCCGCCCGCTTGGGTTCCGTCTCGCCGCGTTGCATTTCGCGCAGGAGAAAATCGAACACCTGGTCCAGCCCATGCGGGTCGAGCATGTGTCGTCCCTGTTCAAAATCCTCGCACTCGCGCAGGAGGCGTGCGCGGAAGGCCAAGCGATCAAGGTTTTGTTCGTTCGACAGGGCAGATGGGGCGATCGTATCGAGTTTGGCCAGGGCAGCCTGCCGACGGCTATGTTGCCGTCGAAGTACCGGGAGAGTGGCTTCGTTGAATTGGCCTTCGCCGGAGGTGAGGCCCACGTAGGTCGCATCGGCAGGCTGGTTGGCATAAAAGTCGTTGAAATAGTCGTCGAGTAATTTCTCGAATGCTTTGGAGACGGAATTCATGAGGGCGGGAAGTTTATCGCGTTGGCTGGGGGAGGCCAACGCAATCCTCATCAGAGGAACTGCCTGCGATACTGGAGCGGAGTCATTCCCATGGTTTTTTTGAACTGCACTGTGAACGAGCTTTGATCGTAAAAACCCAGATCGAAGGCGATGTCCCTTATCGGTTGGGAGCCGTTGCCCAATAGGTCGCTCGCCTCATGGTTACGCAGCTTGATGATGTATTGCTGTGTCGACAGGTTGAAGTAACTCTTAAACTTTCGTTCAAATTTCCGGGCTAATTGGTTGAAAGCAGTCGCGTCCGTCCTATTTTCGGCCTAAATGGAGCTGATAATCTTTTATTTGGCATTTTTTTGGATTTTATCGGGATTCCGTTCTAATAATAAAACAGGCCGAACAGTTGGTAGACATCCTTTTTGAATGGGCGTAGATTTGGCCCCGTTACAAGGGTAGGTTTGATGAATTTAAAAATGAACAAGTTTGGAACCATTCTGTTTAGTGCGCTTGGGGCATTGATTTTGGAGCAACCTGCTTCTGGAGCGGAATTGTCCGATGCGGCCAAGGTCGAGTACTTTGACAACAAAATTTACCCCATCCTCAAGGAGAACTGTTTTAAGTGCCATGGTGGAAGGGAACACATTAAGGGTGAATTCCGACTGACCAACCGCGACGGGGTGTTGAGGGGTGGTGAGTCCGGTGCGGCCATTAACCTGAACAAGCCAGAGGAGAGTCTGTTTTTGACGATGTTGTCGTGGAAGGATGAAAACCACGAGATGCCTCCCGACGAAAAATTGCCGGACGCGCAGATCGCACTACTGACCGAATGGGTGAAGATGGGTGCCCCATACAATCCCGCGAAGGAAATTCACGGAAAGGAAGTGGCCAACGGCGAACTTCCGACCAATAAGATCAACGATCGCACCAAGGCAGCCTGGGCATTCAAGGGAGCCAAGCCGACTGTCCTGCCCAAGGTGGAGAATGCGGAATGGCGCAAGAACGGGATCGATGCCTTCGTCAGTGCGCGACTTGCGAAGAATGGGTTGGAGCCAAACGGGCCCGCCTCCAAGGCAGAGTTGATTCGCCGCGCCTATTACGACATTACCGGCCTTCCGCCAAAAATCGCGGAGGTGAAGGCGTTCATTGCGGACAACTCTCCTGATGCATTTGAGAAGGTCATCGACAAGTTACTGGCCTCCGATCAGTACGGTGAACGGTGGGGGCGTCATTGGTTGGATCTCGTTCGATTTGCGGAGACGAACGGTTACGAGCGCGACAGTCGCAAGGATTTAATCTGGAAATATCGTGACTATATCATCCGTGCCTTCAATCAGGACAAGCCATACGACCGCTTCATCAAGGAGCAATTGGCCGGCGACCTCTTGCCGGACCGTGATGGAGATAGCGTCACTGCGACTGGTTTTTATCGTCTGGGAATTTGGGATGATGAGCCGGCTGATCGCGAATTGGCACGATACGAATATCTCGACGACATACTGAGGACGATGGGCGAGACGTTCCTTGGGATGACGATTGGCTGCGCGCGCTGCCACGATCATAAGATCGATCCGATTTCTCAGCGGGACTACTATTCGATGCTGTCGTTTTTCAGTGACATCTCCGGTCATGGGAAGGGCAACCGCAATCATGTTGCCATCAGTGACCCAGACGAAAAGGCGGCCTACGAAAAGGCTGTGAAGGATAAGCAGAACCGCGAGAATGAACTTCAGGCCAAGCTTGAGCCGATCGAGAAGGAATTCATTGCCGGCTTGGCCAAGCGCAGGCCGGAACTAAAGTTGCAATCCGGGCAGGCCAAGGGCAATCAAAACGCGTGGGTCGTGCCGGATGCCAACCGCGGCAAGGGCATCGAGTGGGAGTTCACTTTCGACAAGCCGGCGGACAACTGGTTTGAGATCGCGTTTGACGATAGCAAATGGCGGAAGGGGCGCAGTGGTTTCGGCTCGCCGGGCACGCCCGGAGCCAAGGTGCGTACTCCCTGGCATTCCAAGGAGATTTGGCTGCGCCGCGATTTCCGTTTCGACACCATCCCGGCCAAACTGACCCTCAAAATTCACCACGACGAGGACGCGGAGGTCTATCTTAACGGCAAGTTGATCAAGTCCTTTATGGGGTATCGCTCGAACTACACCGAGGTGGACGTGACCAGAGAGTGCTTGGATGTGCTGCAGACTGGCCGCAATACGTTGGCCATCCACTGCAAACAGACCAGCGGCGGGCAGTACATCGACGCCGGTCTGGTGGTGGATCAAAGCAAGACGCCGGTTCCAGTGCTTGCGCGGTTGTACGGCAAGGAGGTTTTTGGTGAGGCCAAGCTCAACGAGTACAACGAACTGCGTGAGGAACTGGAAAAGGTTCAGTCGATCAAGGTCACACTGAAGAGCGAGTACGCCATGGCCGTGGCAGAGGATTCGCGTCGCAAGATGTGGATCCTGCGACGGGGCATGCCGGCCCTCAAGGGCGAGGAAGTCGGCCCGGCGTTTCCGGAGATATTGGCTGCACCGGCCGCGCATGTGCCAAACGAGTACACTGTTGGCAGGGCAACCGGCAAACGCCGTGTTTTGGCAGAGTGGATCGCAAGCCCGGAAAACCCGATGACCGCGCGCGTGATGGCCAACCGCCTTTGGCAGCACCACTTCGGCCGAGGCATCGTTCGCAGCTCGAATAACTTTGGGTTCATCGGGGAAAAACCGACTCACCCCGAGTTGCTCAACTGGCTGGCCAATGAATTGGTCGCCGGCGGTTGGAAGCTCAAGCGCTTGCATAAGCTCATCATGATGAGCAAAACCTACCAGATGTCCTCCCGCGGAAACGAGAAAGCCTTGGCCAAGGATCCGAACAACGACTTCATGTGGCGCTACGACATGCGTCGCCTATCTGCGGAGGAGATTCGCGATTCGATTCTCAACCTGACCGGCAAGCTCAATCTCAAGATGGGCGGGCCAAGTATCTACACAGAGGTGCCCCGCGACGTGCTCGCCACGGCGTCACGACCGGGCGGCGCGTGGGGTAACTCCTCCGAGGAGGATCGCAACCGACGCAGCGTTTACATCTTTGTAAAACGTTCCCTGCATGAGCCATTCCTGAGCGCGTTCGACTGGGCTGACACCGACAACACCTGCGATGTCCGTTTTGTGACAACCGTGCCGACCCAAACGTTGACCCTGATGAACAGCAAATTCCTCAACGACTCGGCAGAGACCCTGGCCAAGCACGTGGCCGAGGTGGCGCCGGGGGATGCCACGGCTCAGATTCGCCATGCCCTGCACAAGGCCACACATCGCAAGCCAACGGACGAAGAAGTGCAGGATGGGTTGGACCTGATCAAGGAATTGAAGGAAAAAACCGATGCCTCTCAGGAGGATGCCATGCAGCGTTTCTGCCTGTTGGTATTGAACTTAAACGAATTTTTGTACCTCGACTGACGAATTCAATTTAACAAACCACAACGACAAAATGAACAACAATAAACCTAAAAACACGTTCTGCGGCCAGTTAAACCGGCGCGAATATCTGCACCAGATGGGTGGTGGATTCTCCTCGTTGGCGATGGCTGGCTTATTGGCGAAGGATGGTTTTATTCAGAGCCAGGCGGTGGCGGCTGATGGTAAGACCCCGTGGGCCAATCCGCTTGCACCGAAGGATCCCCCCCTGCCGGCCAAGGCCAAAAATGTCATCTTCCTTTTCATGTACGGTGGCCCGAGTCATATGGACACCTTTGAGTACAAGCCGGAGCTGTATCCGCTGGACGGTAAGACGATTAAGGTAAAGACCTTCGGTCGCGGCGGCAAAAAGGACGGCGGCCGGGTGGTTGGCCCGAAGTGGAAATTCAAGCAGTACGGCCAATGCGGCAAGTACGTCAGCGATTTGTTCCCGAACATCGGCAGACACGTGGACAAGATTTCGTTCCTACACTCGATGACCGCCGATTCGCCGATCCACGGCTCCGCAATGTTGATGATGAACTCCGGCAGCCTGCTGAGTGGTCGGCCGTCGATGGGCTCGTGGGTCAACTACGGGCTGGGTTCCGTAAACGAAAACCTACCCGGCTATGTCGTGATGCTCGACCCAACCGGTGGCCCGATCAGCGGAGCCAAGAACTGGACCAGTGGCTACATGCCGGCGGCCTATCAGGGCGTGGT
>WTHH01000469.1:3826-5758 GCA_011523195.1 Verrucomicrobiales bacterium | reverse complement strand
CCGCTGGCCCGGGCGCATCCCGGCCGGCAAACGCACCGATGCCCTCGTGCAGTATGCCGACATCCTGCCGACGCTCGTCGATCTCGCCGGTGGAAAACCAGGCGCACATCCCTACGACGGCTCGAGTTTTCGGGACGCGTTGCTCGGCAAAAAACAGACTCACCGGCGGTTCGTCTACGGTGTGCACAACAACATCCCGGAGGGGCCGCCCTACCCGATCCGCTCCGTCAACGATGGCGAGTATCACTACATCCGCAACCTTTTGCCGGACGAAATTTACATCGAGAAACACCTGATGGGCGTCCGCGGCAACGGCGCGCTCAACAACCCGTACTGGGGCACGTGGATGTGGGACTCCTGGAAAACGCCGCGCAGCTACCGGCTGGTTAAGCGCTTCATGCACCGGCCGGCCGAGCAGCTTTATCGCGTGGCGGATGATCCCTACGAGATGAACAACCTGGCCGGCGACAAGGCACAGGCCAAGCGCCTGGCCAAGCTGCGCGCGGAACTGGATCGGTGGATGAAGGCGCAGAACGATCCCGGCGCTGCGGTCGATACGCCCGAGGCCATCCGGGCCTCAAAAGAGGGCAGACACCTCCACGGCCGGCCAACGACAAAGTCTATTCGATAGCGCCGAGCAGAGATTGGCCAAGCCGGCGAATGGCGGCCTCGTCGCCCTGCAGGTGGATGGTGCGGTGGATGTGCGTGGCGGATTCGCCCGGCTTGAGCGCGAGCGCCGGGGAGGAGGATTCCAACTCGTAGAACGGGCCAAGCGGCTTGACGCCGGGGTTGGGCGGGCCGTCGTTGTAGCTGTTCACCACGTCGCCCTTGAACGGTTCGTCCTGCAGTTCCCACATGGAGTTGACGTAGTCGGTCGCACCCGCCGGCTTAGTGTACTGCACGAGGGTCAGCAGTTGGCGGGTGGCGTCGTAGCTGCCGAGTACCGGCTTGGCGCGCTGCGGCGTGAGGCCGATCTTGCTGCGGTACTGGCCGTCCCCGGAAAAACGAATGACCCCGTCGGCCACACGCAGACGCTCGGCCGGCACGGTGCCGAAGTAGTCGGCGTTGACGATCGGGCCAAGCTTGGCCTCGTCGCCCTCGACGTACGGAACGAGCACGGTCGTCTCCGCTGAGTGCTTGTACATGCCGAGAATCCAGACCGACAACAGGCCGCCCTGCTTCGTCCACGCGGCTTCGCCGGTGTTGGTCAGCACGTTTTCCGTCTCGTAGGCGACGGCGCGGACGCCCGCCGGCAGCACCGTGCCGAGCATCTCGCCGATCCGCGACCGGTCGAACAGGCGCACGGTGCGGTCGATCCGCAGGCTGAACGCGGTGTCGGAATAGTTTTTGATTTTAGCCTCGTGGCGGAAGGTCACTTCGCTGTCCGTTTTTGAGGTGACCTTGTATGGCACGGTGTCGATCACAGCCGGCGTCTGCCAGTGCTCGAGGTCAAACGGATCGCCATTCTTGAAGAAGATGGAAAACTGGCCACCCTCCGGGCCAAGCCAAAAACGGTCCTCGCCGCCGAAGGCGTTGATGTGCGGCCCGAGTTTTCCGGACGCGATGAGGTCGTAGTTGATCCAGCCGTGGCTCGGGGTCTCGTCGCCGCCCACGGTGCTGGTCATCACCCGCCCCTGGTAGGCCGGCACGATCGCCACCTGCGGCTGCCCCTCCCCCTGGCCAAGCGTGATGACCTCGACATGTTTCTGGAGGAAGGCGACGTCTTCGAGGAATGTCATTTCTTTTTTTGATGAACCGGCCTTGGCAAGGCGCTTGGGCGTGCCGGGGCTGCTGCAGCCCGCCTGGCCAAGCGCAACCGCCGCAGCAACAATCAGCGGCGTGATGAACTGTCTTTTCATGAAACGCAGTGCGCGCAACTAGCGCCGGGGAGCCGGTGGGTTGGGCTCGGGAACCGGCTCCCGGATGACCGGG
>WTHH01000469.1:0-3726 GCA_011523195.1 Verrucomicrobiales bacterium | reverse complement strand
CTAGCGCCGGGGAGCCGGTGGGTTGGGCTCGGGAACCGGCTCCCGGATGACCGGGATGGGCTGTGTTGCCTTTCTCGGCAGGATGAGCTTCGGCTCGTCGCCCTTCTTCTTGCGGGTGGGGATGTCGTCCGGGCGAAGGAGTTTCAGGCCACCGGCAACCCGGATTTTGCCGTCCTTGAAGTTCAACCGGGGGCGGCTGCCGACAATCTGGTAGTGGTGGCGGATCTTCATTTTCCCGTCCGGATCCAGCACGGTGTAGTTGTATGTCCGCGCGCCGGACTGACAGAGGATGTGCAGGTTGCCGGTTGGATCCACCTGCGCGGTGGGATCGTTGAACGCCACCATCGGGCAGACCGGGAGGACCTTGTGCACACGCGCGCCGGGGCCGTCGTCCACCCGCGCGTAGAGCGTGGTCATGCGCAGTTTCTTGGCCTGCTGCAGCACGTACCGGCGCTGCCTTGGCTGGCCGGCAGGCTCGCCCTCCTTCAACGGCATGCCGAAGGTTCGGTGCCAGAGGATGGAGCCATTGAAGACGGAGAACTTGACCGGCTTGACCGGCAGGGGGCGCTTCCACTGCTTGACGTAGAGCTTGGCCGTGAGCTTGTAGTTGCCAGCCCTGTCGAGGGCGTAATAGGGCGCGAGGTCGATGCGCTTGGTGGCGCGTATGGAGGACTCGACGGTGAAGCGGCCCTCGACTTTCGGCGGCTCGGCGATGGGGGTGAGCACCTCGCCGGTCTCGGTCTCGATCTCTAATTGCAGCCAGTCGTTGTCCTCGCCGAATACGAGTGTCTGACCGGAGAAGTTGACGATCTTCAGGCTGACGTTGAACGTCTCGCGGGGCAGCAGGTGGGATTTGTCGACCTCGAGGGTGGCGGTGACCTGTGCTGTCATCGACGCAGCCGACCCCATCAAGGCCAGTAACAGCCAACCCAGCGGCAGGGCGGTGAGTGAAACTGTCAACGAACGATTCATTTGCGAATGGAAGGCAACACCGGTCAAGCGCTTGGCCAAGCGGGCTTAAAAGGACCTCTCACTGATATACGCCTTAGCCCTCAACCTGTTGAACCACTTTTGCCTGCGGGCCTTGATCTCTTCATCCATCAGAGCATCCTCGATCTCATCGCGAACTTCTGCGAGGGATCTCAGTTCCTTCTGTTGAATTTCGTCACAACGCAGAATCCAGCATTGGTTGCCGTGTTGCACGACCCCGCTGATCTGGCCCCGGCCAAGCGCGAAGGCCACGTCCTCCAGCGACTTGTGCAGCGTGCCCGATTCCTCGACGCTGGCCTTTTTGTCCCTCTCAGGGCGGAACCCGCCGGCATCGGCATAAAGGTCGCTGTAAACTTGGGCCATCTGGGTGAACGACTCGCCATCGACCAGCTTGGAATGAATCTCATCCGCGAGCCGCCTGGTGTCCGCCGCCCCCCCATGTTTGGCCTCGTCCAAGACGATCATTTGCAGCTGGATCTCAACATCCCGCCGGTACTGGTTCTTGTTCGCGATGTAGTGTTCCTCGATCCTCCGGGGCGAAATCACGATGCCCTTTGTGGAAGCAAACTCACCGAGCATTATCATGAAAATAATCTCCTCCCGCTGCCTGCGTGCATATTCGTCGTACGTCATGCCTCTGCTTTTCAAGGCTCGAACTAGGCTGGCACGGGTCGGGTAACCTTCCTGCAGCATTCTATCCTTGATGCGTTTTTCAAAGATGGAATCCGGCAGGGTGAATTTTTGTTCACCATATTCCTGAAGGACGAGTTCCCGGTTGATCAGGGCATTCAGTGCATTGGATTTGGCCTTCTGCAGCGCCTCGGTGGTTCGTCTTTGGCCTGCGAGATATTGTGCGGACGCATCCAACACCACCCCAGCAGTGATGACCTTCTTGTTGACGACTGCGGCCACGCTGTTACGGGCCTCGCGCTCGAGCACCTGCCCCCAGAGCGGCAGGACACCGAGGATCACGGTGAATACGATTATCAGTCTGCTATGGCGCATCATCACTGTTGGCTTGATGCTAGTCCCGCCGGGAAAGCACGGTCAAGCCGCGTTACGGTTTTCGAACCGATTCCGGCTGATTTTTTTTGGTCGGTTCCTCGAAGAAAAAATGATCCTCGCCAAACGCCGGCTTCAGGCCGTCCAGCCAAGTCGCCTTGGGATCGTACTCGGCAAAAAACAGCCGGTTCACCCAGCTTGGGTCGCGGCCCTGCAGGAATTTCAACGCAAAAACCTTCTCGCCGCCTACCTCAGTGATACCGTCCATCAGCACCTTGCCGGGTGAGGCGGACATCGACGGTCCGCGCACGGTGCGGCACAGCCCGGAAACTTGGCTGTACGCCTCGGTGAACACCTTGTACGCCCGGGCCAGCGGCACCTCGAAGTAGGCCTTGGCGCCGGTGTCGCGCTCGACAAACATGTAGTACGGTACCATGCCGAGCTGCACCTGTTTACGCCAGAGCTGCGCCCAGACGTTGGCATCGTCGTTCACCTTGCGGATCAACGGCGCCTGGCAACGGATCACCGCGCCGGCGTCGAGGAGGCGTTTCACCGCGAGTTGTGCAATGTCCGGCTCCAGTTCGCGGGAGTGGCTCGAGTGCGCCATCAATGCGAGGTGTTTGCCGGCGGCCTTCACTTCGCCAATAAGGCGCATGAAATCGTCCGCATCCTCTCCCTCGGTGAAGCGGTGCGGCCAATACGCCAGCGCCTTGGTGCCGATGCGGATACTGTGCAGGTTGGGCAGATCCTCGGCCAGCAACGGCTCGATGTAGCGGCGCAGGATCGACGTCTTCATCACCATCGGGTCGCCGCCGGTGATCAGCACGCTGCTGACCTGCGGGTTCTCGCGGACGTAACGCGCCAGCTCCTCGGCCTCCTTGCTGGCGAACTTCAGGTCGGCATCGCCGATGAATTGCGCCCAACGAAAACAGTAGCTACAATAGGCGTGGCAGGTCTGGCCCTGCGTCGGGAAAAACAGCACGGTCTCCTGATACTTGTGCTGCATACCGGCAACCACTTCGCCGTCGAGCTTGGGCACGTTCAACTCCATCTGCCCGGCCGGGTGCGGGTTGAGTTTGCCGCGGATCTCATCGGCGGCGAGCTTGATCTCCGTCTCGGATGCGCCGCGCACAACGAGGTCGCGCATGCGCTGGTAATCCGTCTCCTCCAGCATGCCGCGCTGAGGAAAGGTGAGCTGAAAAATCGGGTCGTCCGGGACGTCGCTGGGATCGATCAGGTTCTCGACCACGTAATCATTCACGCGGAACGGCAGCACGGCCGATACCGCCTGCATGTCGAGGATCTGCTCCTTGTCGAGTTTCAGCTTCTCCGCGATCTGCGGAAGATCCTTTCGGGTGCTCGCCTTGAATTTCGTCATATTCTGTCTGTCTTTTGGTTGTTTCCGCCCGCAGCAACACTGCGGGGCGCGCCGTCTCACGCGGCTTGGCCGGTCGCCCATCCTGCCGGCCAACGTTTTTCCACCCATCCCGTCCGGTCGGTCATTATAACACAGTCGCGCTTGATGAAAAGTCTTAGTTTTTCGGGCGTTTTTTGAAGGCCCAAGCGCTTGGCCAAGCGCGGTTTGGTGGTTCAATTTGTCCCACTCGGCGTTCCTGCGTTGACGGGAACCGGCGCGGTTGCAATGCTCATGACCACTGTGCCCGAGGCTCCTCCAACCCGTGTCCTGCATGTCGATGGCGACACCTTTTTCGCCAGTTGCGAGATCGCCATGGA
>WTHH01000182.1 GCA_011523195.1 Verrucomicrobiales bacterium | reverse complement strand
GGGTTAGCAGGCTCTCCGTCTCGCTCCATCCGCCGCCCAGACCTTCAAGCAGAAAAACCGTGTCGGGAAATTCAAGTCTAACCTTGGCAACGATGTAACGCCAAACCGGCATGGGCACCTTGTACCCGGCATCACACCGAAACCCGTCTACTCCGCGGCGACACCAAATTAAAAACGCATCCGCAAGATGGATCCACAGTTGCGAATCCTCCATGCCAAGCTCGACGAGATCTTCCCAAACTGTACCCCATGCGCCGGGGCTTTCGAATTTGCCCTCATCGGATTTTCGAAAATAATTTGGGAAATGTTCCTGCAAATAACTTCCCCAGCCGGTGTGGTTTATCACCAAATCGAGCATTAGATAGCCACCCAAACGGTGCGTTTCATCGGCCAACTCGATGAATTGGTCGACGCCTGTCGCTTCGCAGTCGAATTCGACCAGAGTGGGGTCAATGGAAGTTAAATCGAGTGTAGCGTAAGGACTGCCGTATCGACCCATGCGCGTATCGGGCGTGGTTGGGGACGGATTAACCGGCAGTAAGTGAAGCCACTTGCAGTTCAAGCGATTGAACACGTGAGGCAGTTCCGCCTTTAAGTCACGGAGCGTGCCGCTAGGTGGTGTAATGTTCCAGCCAGCTTTTTCAAGTTGGGCGGCTGCGTCGGGCAAATCAGGTATTGCGGCACAAGCGGTTGTTTTTGTTGCGCCAAACAATCGGGTGAAAGCGCAATAGATCGTGTTGCCAAAGCGAATGTGATGCGGCTGTACCGTAATACTGAGGTTGCCGCCGCATGGCCAATGCTGAAACCCGGCGGCATCCTCGATATAAGCCGTGGCATGAAAATGACCGACCTCCTCCAGCGAGTATCGTAAAAACCACTCGGCCCCCTCGCGTTCCATCGGGCGATCAACCCATCCACCGTTGGGCACAATACGTTCGTCGTTCTCAACACTTTCAACGATCGATTCGTTAAGTTGACGCGCTTGGCCAAGTGTTGTGCGGAGTTTGGCCGTTAGGCCATCGGGGATTTCCGCTTGGCCAAGGCGGAGGCGAAAGGTGATGGAGTCATAAACGTGCCGAACCAGTTGCGAGCCGCTCGCCGGTTCGAAAACAGGCGTGAGTGTTCCGCGTAAATCCGGGCCTTTCATGACAGACTTGGTTAAGTAGGGCTAACCATTAACCGCTTCCTTCAGTTTGGCGAGCCACTGAGGGACAGCCGTCCACGGATTGGTTGCTGCCTCGTATTCCAAAGCGACGAAGCCCTGATAGTTGCCCTTTCTTAGGATGCTAACGAGGCGGGTAATATCCGCCGGGCTTTTCTGCTTGGCACCGCGTGGCCTGATTTCCACCTTGAGTTGTACATTGACAGCATATCGCACGCAGCGAGCAATGTCACCGTACACGTCGTCCGTGTGAAAGTTGCCGGTGTCGAGATTAATGCCCACCCATTTGCTTTTGGTGGCCTCGACGATTTTTAGAAGACTGTCCGCCTCGGCGACGATTCCTCCGTGATTTTCGATCCCCAAAAACACCCCCTGCTTTCCGGCGTACTCGCCGACTTCCTCCAATACCTCGATGCAATTCCGCTGCGCATCCGCAAGCGATAATCCGTTGGCGTTTCCGGCGAACACCCGTACATGCGGAGAGCCCATGACAGCGGCGTTGTCGACCCACTTTTTGACATGAGCAACCTGCTCGTCACGCTTTGCCCCCTTGCCATGAGTGAACGTGTTTCCGACTGCCGTGCCGCTGATGGCCATGCCCCTCAAGAAAGCATGCCGTTTCAGCTTCAGCAAATCTGCTTTGTTGATGGCTTGATCGAGATAGTAACTGGTCAACTCGGCCCCTGCTAAACCCTGCTCAGCGCAATAGTCGATGAAGTCATGCATGGTGATCGACTTAGCTTCAGAAGGTCGATTTTGCTGGTGTGTTGCCGTTTTGAAATAGTCACGAAAACTGTAGGCCGCCAGACTGAGGTTGAGTCTTGATTTGCCTTTGCGCTTGATCGGCGCAGCTAACGTGGTTGTGAGCCCGCTCAGCCCAACTCCGACAGAGGCGAGTCCTGTTGTTTTTAGGAATGTGCGCTTAGTTAATTGCATCAACCCAATTAGAATAGAAACCGCGCCTAACTCCAATCCTTTTCGCTTGGCTAAGCAATGGTGCTCTCGACACTATTCGCGCGTGAAATTCACGCTTTGCGCCGGCTATCGCAAAACAAATACGCCGTTTTTAAGCACTCAGCGACTTTTGACACTTGGCCCACTGAGTGCTACTCATTCCGGCATGCATAGTTGGTTTGAACGAGTTATAAAAACCACCCTGACGCTTGCGCTTGGCGCATCTTTATTGGGCGGTTCGCTTCATGCTGAAAATGATGAGCCGTTCATTTACGCCACCGAGGTGAGCGGCGAAGATGTGGTCGTCAGTGTGCACGTACCGTCCGGCTACCAAAGCGCGGTGCTGGAGATCAGCAACGACGTCGACGCCGGCTGGCAACCGATTGTTGCCGGGACAATGGCCGGGGAGGAAGGATTGGTGACGTTTCGTTTTCCGGACGATAAACCAATTCGCTTCATGCGCGTTCGGGCCGGTCATACCCCCAAGCTGCCCAATACAACCTTTTCCGGTGGACAGCATTTTGAAGTCGAGCCCGGTTTTTATCTTTTCCCGGAACACGAAGAAGCCGAAGTGCCTCCCTTTGGCATCAACCCGGTTTGGAGTCTTGGCCAAGCAAAAAAAATTGGGCACTTGTTGAATCGGATCGCCTACGGTCCGCACCTTGATGATGTCACCCAGATCGAGTCGATGGGGATCGAGCCGTACATCAAGTCCCAGCTACGCCCTAATGTTCCCCAGTGGCAAAAGAACCCGAAGCTCGAGGAAAAGGAGGCCGAGTTGTTCTACAATTACGAACCGGTAAAAGACAAACTGCACGTTGAAGACGGGGACACGTGGAGATATCTCAAAGGCACGACACAGCCTCCACGGACCTGGCGAGCCTTGGCATTCGATGACAGCCAGTGGGAGTCCGGCCAGTCCGGTTTTGGCTATGGGGATGGCGACGACCGTACGCGTCTTAATGACATGCGCTTTTACGAGGACACCCCGACCGAACCAGGCCAACCAGGTTACCTTAGTCTCTTTATACGTCGCACATTCGAGATGAGGAACAAGGACGACATCAAACAACTCATCCTAAGGGTAGATTATGACGACGGCTTCATCGCCTATCTAAATGGTCGCGAAGTGGCCCGGGCAAACATCGAGGGCGTCGCACGTTTCAACACGAAGGCCACACGCGCGCATGAAGCTGGAAGCCCAGAGGATTTCAACATCACTCAGCACCTTGGCCTGTTAAACGAAGGCAAAAATGTACTGGCGGTTCAGGTGCACAACGACAAGATCACAAGCAATGATCTGACGATGATTCCGGAACTGGTGCAGCAAACCAAACTCGACGTGCCGCCGGTCAAGCGCATCAAAAACATCAAGTCACTGCAGCAACTCGTTCATCTGCGCGGCATTTATTCACGCCGTCAACTGCAGACCGTGCTCGGTGAGTTTTGGGAAAATCACTTCACCACTGACTACGATAAACTTGTTGAATACCTCGAGGACGTGGAGGACTCCAACGGCGATGAGTCGATCAGCGACAATCAGGCCGAACAGGAGGCGGCTCAGATGGAATATCAGGAGTACGAGTTCTTTTACCAAAACGCACTCGGAAACTTTGGTGATCTGTTGCTTTACAGCGCCACGAGTCCCTCGATGCTCATCTATCTCGACAACGTCCTGAACGAAAAGAAGGAACCGAACGAAAACTATGCACGCGAGATTCTCGAGTTATTCGGTTTTGGTGTAGATAACCGCTACACTCAGAAGGATATCGAGGAACTCTCCAAGGCATTTACTGGCTGGACGATCCGCAAGGCTTGGCCGGGTGACGTAAAGCCGTTCCCCCAGTCCGCCCGCGAACCATTCATCGACGTGAGCGCCCAATATAAAGATATCAGCAAAATTCAAACCGGTCGCGTCTGGCGCTACTTCAAGGGGAAGAAGGAACCGTCCGGCAAGCGCGTTGGAAATGACACCATCCCTACTCTCGAATGGACCAAGCCCGGCTTCAACGACACATCATGGCTGCGGGGAAAAGTCAGTATCGGTTATGGCGATGATGACGACGCAACTATCGTTAACGATATGCGTAACAAGTACATGTCGCTCTACCTGCGCCACACATTCACCATCGGCGACCCTCACGAACTGGATAACCTGATGCTAAACGTGGAGTACGACGACGGATTTGTCGCGTACCTGAACGGTACCGAGATCGGCCGAAGCGAGACGATGAATTTCACTGGCTTCCCGCCGCCGTTCGACGCCGAGGCCAATGCCGGCCACGAAGTCACGGCCAAGCCGATGATCATCAACCTCAAGGATCACTTTGAACTGTTAAAAACCGGCCAAGCGCAAAACGTCCTTGCCCTGCAGGTGCATAACACGACCAAAAACAGCTCCGACCTCTCCATCCGCCCGAGGTTGATCGAGCGAAAAACTCTACCCGGAAGCATCGAAAATGGCGATCCGAACGGAGTGTGGACTTTTCGTTTCGATCCCGACCAGCATCATCTCGGAATGAAAACCTTCTTCAAGGGAACCGAGCAGCAAGTCCGTACCCGCGCGAATCAGCGGGGAATTCGTGGTGTGCAGGATGCCATAACTGTGATCGACCGGATGGTGGAACATCCATCCACCAGCGAGTTCATCTGCCTGAAATTGGTCAACAAGTTTGTCTCAGACGAGATTAGTCTCGAGAGTTACCACAAGCGAACCGCTGCCCCGGAACTGCTTGAACTCATGGACAACGCCGTCAGCACTTGGCACTCCAGTAAACCGGCCGGGAATATCTCGCGCGTGATGCATTCCATCCTCGACCCGGTGAAGCAACAAAACGCCTTCTGGCAGGATGTGGGTTATCGCGAAAAGATCAAGTCCCCCATCGAGTTCATCAACAGCTCCATCCGCGCCCTGAACGCCGATGTCTCTGACAATGACCTGCCCGAATACAACGAAAAGCTGGGCATGGAACTGTTCGTTCGGGATGACCCCGATGGCTTTTCCGAGATCGGTTCGGACTGGATGGATACCGCGACACTCCTGGAACGCATGACCTTCGTCCAGCGCATGGCCGAGAATGCCGACAGCGATGTCAAGTGGGACGCCGAAACACTGTTTTCAGAACGCGGGCCGGAGACAAAAATACGATATCACGTACCGACAAGCCAAACGCTTGGCAAATCGTGGACCAAGCTCAACTTTAATGATGCCCCCTGGAGCGCCGTCGGCTCTAGCGTCGGTTATGATAATAATTCTGAATACCTCGAGCTCATCGTTCTCGACATAAAAACGAAGATGCACGAGAAGCAAACAAGTGTGTACATTCGACTGCCGTTCCTCATCGACGACCCTCAACAGTTCGATTATCTCAAGTTGAAGATGCGCTACGATGACGGTTTTGTCGCATACCTTAACGGTGTCAAGGTGGCCTCGGCCAACGCGCCGGCTAAACCCACATGGGATTCTCAGGCAACCGCCGGCCACACCGATTCAGAGGCCAAGCAGTTCAAAACCTTTGCACTGACCAAGCATTTGAAACATTTGAGAAAGGGCAAAAATGTATTGGCGATTCACGGCTTAAACGTCACGAAAACCAGTTCAGACTTCCTTATCCAACCAGAACTGCGTGGAGGACTTGGCGGCGGTGAGGCCATCGTGGATTATTTCGATCGACTGCTCTTTCAAGG
>WTHH01000002.1 GCA_011523195.1 Verrucomicrobiales bacterium | reverse complement strand
GTGTAAACCGTCTTGGCCGCTTCCGTGAGACGGGTTTGTTCTGCGGCCGAAATTGTCCCGGGGAAAAAATTGAACTTCGACAGCATTGGCGAAGTCAGCGCCCCCTCTTGAATCTGCCCGGCGACCTGGTCGGCCACAGTACGAAGCGGCACCTTTGGCGGTACAATGCCGCGGGCCAAGCCTTCCTGCAGCAGAGCGATAGTTTGATCCACCAGAGTTGGCACCCCCTTCAGGCGCGACAAAAGATCCTCATAGTCGGCCACGTTTTCCGCCGGCATCATTTCGAGCATCGAAGGCACATCACGCGGCAGCCCGTCCATCTGGTTGAGCACCAGAAATTCGCCCGGGAATTTCTGCTTCTCCACCGCCATCTCCGCGTTGCGACGGAACAGGTCGTAATTTAGTTGGTTATCCTTCGTAAGCTTGGCGCGACTAATCGAGAGGATGGCCTTTAGCGTCAGGCGATCCGTAGCCTTATCCTCGTTGATGGCCTTCAATGAGAGGTCACTCCATCGGCCGTTTTGACCCGGATACCCGCGCCAGGTAGCAGACTCCGGAGAGGATTCCATCTGGTATTCCCAGTGTGCATCGAACAGTTGCCACAGCCGTTCGTCGTCCTTCGCGGAACCTTTCGCGGCGATCAGAGCATCACATTTTTCGCGGAATTCCGAGTCTTGATTCTGCGCTTGGCTAAGCGGAGCCAACGCAAGGGCGAGTGTTGCAAACAAAATGAGTCGAATCATTGCGACGCAGTTGTAGCACTTGGCCAAGCGCGGGAAAACCACTTTGACCCCGGCCCAATGCCGGCCACGAAAAAACTGGTAATTTGCCTCCTAAAAGCCCAACTTCTGTCCAGACAATGAGCGTGATCGAGAGACAGATCAAAGTCAGTTACCGGCATCAGATTCTATTCACAAAGGATCTGTTTGCTCCGGACAATGCACTGTTCTGTGACACACTCGTCGACGGCCAGCACGATTGCATTCACAAGGTGCTGGTCGTGATGGACGAAGCCCTGTGCCGCGCCCAGCCCCGGCTGATCGATCAAATCAAGGAGTACTTTGCGATTCGCGAGGATCGCCTGCACTTGGTTTGCGACCCGATGCAGTTCGAGGGAGGGGAACGCACGAAGAACTCGTACTTTCACGTCTCGGAGATCCAATCGAAAATCGAAATGCACCACATCGACCGCCACAGTTACGTGGTCGCTGTTGGAGGTGGCGCGCTGCTCGACATGGTCGGGCTGGCTTCCTCCACCGCACATCGCGGCGTCCGTCACGTTCGCATTCCGACCACCACGCTCAGCCAGGCGGACTCTGGCGTCGGCGTCAAAAACGGCATCAACGCCTTCGGCAAAAAGAATTTCATTGGAGCCTTTACACCGCCATTCGCAGTCATCAACGATTTCCAACTGCTCTCCTCTCTCAGCGATCGGGACAAACGCAATGGCTACGTCGAGGCGGTCAAGGTGGCATTGATTCGTGACCTCGAGTTTTACGAGTGGATTGAGCAACAGGCTGCCAATCTCGCTGCGTTCAAACCGAACGCCATGGAACACTTGATCTACCGGTGCGCCGAGTTGCATGTGAATCATATCGCGACTTCCGGGGATCCGTTCGAGTTTGGTTCGGCCCGTCCTCTCGACTTTGGCCACTGGGCCGCCCACAAACTGGAGCAACTGTCCGAGTACCGCATTCGCCACGGGGAAGCGGTCGCCGTCGGCATCGCACTAGATGTCATCTACGGTCGCCGTATGGGATTCATGTCCGCCGCCGATACCAACCGCATCCTCAACCTTCTCGAAAATCTGGGCTTCGAGTTGTTCGCCAACGAACTGCTTCACGAGGATGAATCCGGCACGCTGCAGATTTTAAACGGACTGGAGGAATTCCGAGAGCACTTGGGCGGGAAACTCACCATCACCCTGCTGAAGGCACTCGGCCAGGGGTTCGAAGTGAACGAAATGAACCTGCCACTGGTCATCGAGTCCATCCACGAACTGCGAGACCGTCAGGCGGGCCGGGAACAAAAAATCATCCCGGCATCGGCGTAAACCCCGTTCGCCCGTGAATCGCACCGCTGTCCTCAACGTTGTCGGACTGAGCCGGCGGCACATCGGCGACCACACACCGGCCATCTCAAAATTCCTCTCGCTTGGCCACGCGGCAATAATCGATCCCGCCTTCCCGGCGGTCACCTGCACCGCGCAATCCGATTATCTGACCGGCAAAAAACCGACGGAGCACGGCATCGTCGGCAACGGCTGGTACAATCACGAACTGGCCGAGGTCACTTTTTGGAAACAACCAAACCAAACCGTGCAGGCGCCAAAAATCTGGCACGACCTCAAACAGACGGAAAGTTCTTTCACCTGTGCCAAGATGTTTTGGTGGTACAACATGTACGCCGATGTTGAATGGTCAGCCACACCGCGACCGATGTATCCGGCGGATGGCAGCAAGCATTTCGACATCTACTGCTGGCCGTTCGAGATGCGACCGGGGCTCAAGGGAAAACTGGGGGAATTCCCATTCCCCACGTTTTGGGGACCGATGGCCGGCCGGCAGTCTCCCGCCGGCAAGCCGGAGGCTGTAAGCGAATGGATTGCCAATTCAGCCAAATGGATCGAGGAACAGCAGCAACCTACGCTCAATCTGGTTTACCTTCCGCATCTCGATTACAATCTGCAGCGACTCGGCCCACAGCATCCGGACATCAACGACGACCTGCGGCGAATCGATCACATCGTGGGAGGGTTGATCGAGTTTTTCGAATCACGCGGCGTCCGGGTCGTCCTGCTTTCGGAATACGGCATCACTCCGGTCGATCAACCAATTCATCTCAACCGACTGTTCCGCGAGCAAGGCTGGATCACAATCAAGGAGGAACTCGGACTGGAACGACTAGACTGCGGGAACAGCAAGGCATTTGCCGTGGTCGATCATCAGGTCGCTCACGTTTACATCAACGATCCGACCATCAAAGCCAAGGCCCGTTCACTGCTCGAGTCCACTCCCGGCGTAACCTCCGTCTGGGGAGCTGCTGAAAAACAGGCCAACGGCATCGCGCACGAACGCGCAGGCGACCTGATCGCCACCTCCACCGAGAACGCCTGGTTCACGTACTACTACTGGATGGACAACCGACTGGCCCCGGACTTCGCCCGTTGCGTTGATATCCACCGCAAGCCGGGCTACGACCCGGTCGAGTTGTTCAAGGACCCCGCCCGCGGAGCGATGCCACGAGTGATGCTCAAGTTACTGCGAAAAAAACTGGGCTTCCGGATGCTCATGGATGTCATCCCGCTCGACGCCAAGCTCGTCAGAGGCTCCCACGGTTGCAGGCCAAGCGATCAGGCGGACTGGCCGATACTCATCTCAAAACAGGCCGATCTCGCCACTGACACACCGCTGAGCTCCACCGATGTTTACGGCGTGTTGCGATCGCACGTGCTGGATTGATGCACTAGGCCAAGTGCTGAAAAGAACCAATCAGGTCTCGAAGGAATTCCCGCAGCCGCAGGACTGCTTGGCATTCGGATTCTTGATCTTGAACCCGGCGCCGTTGAGGTCGTCGTGGTAATCCACAACCGCTCCCTGAAGATAATTCGCACTGAATTCATCCACGAGAACGGTCTCCCCAAAAAACTCGACAGCGTGGTCCTTGTCCCGTTTTTCGTCGAAAACCATCCCGTATTGGAGCCCGCTGCAGCCTCCCTCCTCGACGAATATCCGCAGGGTTTTTTCCGCGTTTTCCGGTTCATTGGCCCGGACCACGCCCACCTGTCTCGCCGCGACCTCGGTCACCGTGATGACCGGTTCTGTCAAGGTTTGTTCACTCATCTCGAACTCACGCGAAGCTACCCCGACTCGCCGGAAGCGTCAACTTGGCCAATCTCAATTTTTGCAGAATTCTTGAAATTCGCGCGTGGCTAAGCCACCTTGCTCCACCTGCGATATGAGCGCTCAACCTGTTAAAATATTCACCGCCGATTCCCTACCCGTCCGTGTTTATGCCACTGAATCCAACATGGCCTCGGATGTCGCCCAGACCGTGCACGATTATCTCGTCGAGACCATCGAGCGCCAAGGCGAAGCGGCTGCCATCCTGGCCACTGGAAATTCCCAGATTCAGTTCCTCCGAAATCTCGTCGACTTGGGCGGGATCGATTGGAGTAAAATGACGCTGTTCCACATGGACGAATACCTCGGCGTCGACGAAAATCACTCGGCCTGTTTTCGCCGATACATGCGCGAACGCGTCGAGAGTCAGGTCAATCCAAAGGTGTTTCACTACCTCGGCGGCGATGCGCCCGAGCCGATCGCGGAGTGCGAGCGTTACGAGGCATTGCTCAAGACACAGCCAATCGACCTCTGCTGCATGGGAGTCGGTGAGAACGGCCACATCGCCTTCAACGATCCGCCAGTGGCCAATTTTGAGGATGAACGGCTGGTGAAAATCGTGGAACTCGATGTCGCCTGCCGCATGCAACAGGTCAACGAGGGGCACTTTCCCGATCTTGATGCCGTGCCGAAATACGCACTCACCCTGACCGTGCCGGCACTTTGTTCGGCGAAAAAAGTGATCTGTGTGGCACCCGAGACGAGAAAATCCAAACCTGTGAAGGCGCTCATCGAAGGGCCGATAAGCACGGACTGCCCGGCGTCCTTTTTGCGTACCCAGCCGCAGGCCACGCTTTACGTCGATACCGACTCGACCAGCCTGCTCGAAAAATACTGATCAACCACCCGGAGGCACCGGGGGAAGCGGTGGTTGCTCGGGAATTGGCGGCAGCGGAGGGCCATAACGCCCCGGCACCGGGGGAAGCGGAGGGCCATCGGTTGCAGGACCATCACCGGCTCCACCGGCGGGCGCGTCGTTCAATTCATTCTGAAACGGGAGCGGCGGCATCGGCACTCCAGCATTCTCTGCATCCTGCTTTTGCTTGATCATTTCAATCGCCTGAATTCCCGGATCTCGATCCTGCTGGATCACAGGCGGGGTCGGGTTGGTCGACCCGCCCCGCATCGGCACAGCTCGAAGCGAATTGGAACTCCGACTGGGTATTGACCGACTGCCACTTGAAGTACGACTCGATGACGTGGAAGAACTCGGGCGGCTCGGACGCGTAAAAGATGAGCCGGATGTCCTGCCGGAGGTTGGCCGTGAACTGCTTGACGAACGAGATGATGTCCGGGAGGAGGAAGAACGTGAACTCGACTTTGTCGGGGCCTTGGCCACGGCGGTCTTGTAGGTGTGCTCGTCGTTGCTGAGGCTTAACTCAATCGGGGCTCCGTTCCGCAGTAACTTGACCAGACCGGTCTTTGCATCGATCGCCGTGATCTCGATTTCGCCCTGCTTGTCCCCGACCGGCATTTGAAAATATTTTGTCTCAGGCGGCTTGGCCGTAGTGTCGGTCACAGCCAGACAAGCTTTCTCCACACCCCTTAACTTGAAGATCCCGGTGAATTTCAGGTCGAGATTCTTGGGCGGCTCGGGCGGTGGGGCGGACTCCTTTCGTGGCGGCGGTTCGTTGGACAGGTTGAACGCATTTCGCTTGGATATTAACGAGTAGTCATGCCCCTGTGTCTGGGGATCCTGAATGGCCTCAACCTCCAAAACCAGGGCGCCAAGCACGAACAACGAAACCATCGTCCGTCTCAAAAAACCTGATTTCCTCTGCGTCATGATTCACTCAAACACCGCCTTTTCGGAATGGTTGCTCGATTCAACGATATTTTCGGGCACAAAAAAAACCGCTTGGCCAAGCACTTGGCCAAGCGGCTTGGAAAACTCTCCGGCAACTTAATAGGC
>WTHH01000070.1 GCA_011523195.1 Verrucomicrobiales bacterium | reverse complement strand
ACCGTCGCGCGAGTTTGAGGTGAGAAAAATCTTGTCATCGTACAGCTCCGGGTCGGCGTCGTTGACGCTGGCGCTGGTGCGGAACGATTTTTTCCAGAGCTGTTTGCCGTTTGCGAGGTCGACGCCGTAGGCGCTGTCGCCGGCGAACATCACCACTGCATCCTTGCCGTTGTGATCATACGGAACGGCGGTCGCGTAGCCGGCGGCGCCGCTGCCGGTTTTCCACGCAAGCCGGCCGGTATCCTTCATGAGGGCGACACCCCGTGTGCCGACGTTGTAGACCACGCGTTCGCCCTGAATGAGTGGCGACGAGGCGAAGCCCCAGCTTGGTGCCTGTGCGTTGTAAAGCCGCTTCAGATCCTTCGTCCAGACTACGTCTCCGGTTGATGCCTCAAAGCAGTACGCCTTGCCGGTCTTGCTCAGCGTGTAGACGTAATCTCCGTCGACAGTCGGGGTTGCGTTGGGGCCGCCATCGTAGAGGTTCGGCGTGAGCGGCTCGGAGTAGGTGTGTTTCCACAACTCATCGCCGGTGGCCTCGTCGAGCGCGATGATCTGGTCGCGGGCTGAGCGGTTGCCCATGGTGAACACCCGGCCGTTGGCCACCGAGACTGCCGCGAAGCCGGTGCCCACCGAGGCTTTCCAGAGTCGCTTGGGTCCGCGCGAGGGCCATTTCTCGTACCAGTCGGTTTCCCGGGAAACACCGTTGTGATCGGGGCCGCGCCAGTTGGGCCAATCCGCCGCTTGGGCAACGGAGGCGCCAACCGCCAAAAACGCGGCGGTGAGCAGGGCAAAGATTGTTAGTCGCATCATCGTTCGGAAAAAATAGGGCAAAAGAGGGCGGCGTCAAATCGTGAAAGACGCCACAAGAACGGGGAGCAGCCCCAGTGCCACTCCCGAAAAATACGTTTGTCGGCCATAAAATGTTACCGCAACCGTTTGTGGTTGTGTCGATTCCGCCTCATTCGTGTGCAAATCACTCAAAAAACACTTGACGAATCGGGGAGTTTGGTGGAGCTTGCTGCTAGTTCGCACGGTGTCTGATGCGAGTGCTGTCGTGGATTTCCGCTAAAACCGACATCGCATTAATCGAAAGTTCACCGGAGAGCTTGAAGGTTTCTCCAACCTTGGCGCTTCGGAGTGAAATTTGGCCGGTCAAGCTTCGGCTTGGCCGGCTTCTTTGTTTTCAGTTCCCCATCCTTTTCTTGTTCCCCCAAATCGGTTGTGTGACGCTGCCGCCGATGCAACGATCGACTCTGAAAAGTTGGCGCTTGGCCAAGCTGGCGCTGGCGCTGGTTTTCGTCGGCGGCTTGGCCAAGGCCGAGGCGGCCAAGCCGAACATTATTTTCATCATGGCCGACGACCTTGGCTACGCGGAGCTGGGCAGCTATGGGCAGAAAAAAATCAAGACTCCCCACCTCGACCGCTTGGCCAGGCAGGGCATGCGGTTCACTCGCAACTACTCCGGCAACGCCGTCTGCGCGCCGTCGCGCTGCGTGTTGATGACCGGCAAGCATCCCGGGCACGCCTTCGTGCGGAACAACGGCGAAATCAAGCCGGAGGGGCAGCGGCCGATTCCGAAGTACGAAATCACGATGGCCGAGTTACTGCGCGACCAAGGCTACGCCACTGGCGCGTTCGGCAAGTGGGGGCTGGGCTTCCCCGGCTCGGAGGGCGATCCGATTCATCAAGGCTTCGACCGGTTCTACGGCTACAACTGCCAACGCCACGCTCACAGCTACTACCCGAATTATTTGTGGAGCAACCTCAAGCGCGTGCCATTGAACAACGAGCCGCCGGTGCCAGGGCACGCCTCGTTGCCCAAGGGTGCCGACCCCGCCGACCCGCGCAGCTACGATGTCTTCAAGGGCAAGGACTACGCGCCAGACCGTATCAACGAACAGGCGCTGAAGTTTATCCGCGACCACAAGGAGAAACCGTTCTTCCTCTACTACCCGACCGTCATCCCGCACGTCGCGCTGCACGTGCCGGATGAGGAATTGAAACCGTACCTAGCACAAAAGTGGAATGACCCGCCGTTCGTCCGCGCTCGGGGCTACGGCTACACGCCGCACTACACGCCGCGCGCTGCCTATGCCGCAATGATCACGAGGATGGATCGCTACATCGGCCGCGTGCTCGATCTGCTCGACGAGCTTGGCCTCGCGAAAAACACCATCGTGGTGTTTACGTCCGACAACGGCACGACGCATCTTAAGGCCGAGGTGGACTACGATTTTTTTGAGAGCGTTAAGCCGCTCCGTGGCCTGAAAGGTTCGCTGTACGAGGGCGGCATCCGCGTGCCGATGATCGTGCGCTGGCCTGGCCGCGTGCCGAAGGGAACGACCTCTGACTACGTCACCGGCCTCGAGGATTGGGTGCCGACATTGCTTGATTTGATTGGCGAAAAAAAGGCTGCCCCGGATAACATCGACGGCCTGAGCATCGCCGACGTGTTGCGCGGCAGGAAACAGAATCCACGCCCGTTTTTGTATCGGGAATTCTCCGGCTACGGCGGCCAGCAGGCGGTCTGGGCCGGTCGCTGGAAGGCGGTGCGTCAAAACATCCTGCGCAAAAACAACAAGCAACCGCTTCGGATCCAACTGTACGACCTGAAGACGGACATCAGCGAATCGAACGACGTCGCTGCTGACAACCCGGAGGTCGTGGCGAGCCTGCGCAAGATTATGACCCGCGAACACACCCCTTCCGAGTTTTACCCGATCAAGCCTTTGGACTAGTCTATTTCCGATGCCAACCTACACCCATCGCCTTGTTTTGATTTTGGTCACAGTATTTGCACTGGCTGGTTGCGGCCAACAACCGGTCGGCCCGGCCACCGATGCCGCCTGGCAAAGCGTGCGGGACGGAGACTTGCCGCGCTTGGCCAAGCGCTTGGCCGCAGTGCCCGGCTTGGCCAACGCGGTGAATTCCGTCGGCAACTCGCTGCTCTACGAGGCGGTTGGCAGCCCGGACATCGGGGTCATCGAACATCTCCTCAACAACGGTGCCGAGGTTAATTTTCAAAACCAGTTTGGACGGACCCCACTGCATCGGGCCGCCGATGAGAATCGCGAGGCGGTCGTTCGTCTGCTGTTGACTAACGGTGCCGAGGTGAACGCCCGCGATTGCCGTGGCTCCACTCCGTTGATTGCGTCGGCGGAGTTTGCCGGGTTGCCTGTGCTGAAGCTGCTGGTCGAGGCCGGCGCGGATGTGCCCACCGGAAACCTCTACGGCCGCAGTGCCCTGCATAACGCGGCCAAGCGCTGCGACTCCGCTGCGGCGGAATTTCTCATCGAGCACGGAGCGCGGCTCAATCAGGTTTGCGAGTACGGGACACCGCTGGACCTGACAGCCAACTGTGAGATCGCTGAGGTGTTGCGAATTGCCGGTGGCGGGGCCTCGAGCGACAAGAGCATCGCGTCCCGCACCCACGACAATTATCTCACGCCGCTGCCTTCCGAGAAATAATCGTTCGATTGATTCTCCACACGCGCCCGTTCCGTTGGTACGCTCTCGCACATGGCGAAGACTGCATTGCTGTTTGCTGGGCAAGGAGCCCAGGTTGTCGGGATGGGCAGGGATCTGGCCGAGGCGCATCCGACTGCGAAGTCGCTTTTTGCCGAGGCCGACGAGGCGCTGGGCTACGGCCTGAGTGAGATTTGTTTTTCTGGGCCGGAGGAGGAACTGGTGCGCACGGAGCACGCGCAACCGGCGATATATCTCGTCGGCTGGATCGCGCTTAAACTTCTACGTGAACAGGCTCCGTCGATTTCATTTGAGGCTACGGCCGGTTTGTCGCTGGGCGAATTCACTGCGTTGGCCGCAGCGGATGCGATTGGCTTTGAGGATGGCCTGCGCGTGGTACGGCGTCGCGGCGAGCTAATGCAGCAGGCATGCGAGGCCAGCTCTGGCGGGATGGCGGCAATCGTCGGTCTCGATGAGGAGGCGGTGCGCGGAGTCTGCGAACAGGCCGGCGTGAGCCTGGCCAATCTCAACTGTCCCGGGCAAATCGTCGTCTCCGGTGATGCCGACAAAATGGACTCCGCCTGCGAGGCGGCCAAGGCGGCCGGGGCCAAGCGCGCGATCCCGCTGCCGGTGGCCGGGGCGTATCACTCTCCGCTCATGCAGCCGGCACAGGCCGGCTTTGCCGAGGCCTTGGCCAGTGTCGAATTGCGTGAGCCCTCGATGCCAGTCTATAGCAACGTCACCGGCAAAGCACATGCCGGCGCCGCGAGCATTGCCGGGACGATGGTGGATCAGGTGACGTCGTCCGTACGTTGGGAGGCGTGCATCCGCGCGATGATTGCAGACGGGGTGACGCGCTTCATCGAGCTTGGCCCGGGCACGGCGCTGACCGGGTTCATGCGAAGGATTGATCGCGGGCTGGAGGTGCTTAACGTCGCCGATAACGACAGTCTGGCCAAGTCAGCCGAGGCGCTCAACGCCTGACGATCCCGATAGGCTACGCTTGACCAAGCGGATTGGATTGGGCGCGAAGCGTCTTGGAGTGCGGCAGTCCCTACCTCTTTTGGAGCGATCCAAAGCGGTGCGGAGCACCGCACTCCACGACGCTGTCGCGAATTGTGATAAACCATCTGTCCTCCTGTTTGTCCTTCCTACTTCGTCATCAAGAATGACGCACTCAACGCCTGACTTGAAAACGCGTTCACGGGGTGTAACGGTCGCCGCATGACATTCCGATTACTGCTTTCTGTAAGTGTCCTTGGCTTGGCGCTTGGCCAGGCGCAGCAATCCCACGCTCAGGTTCTGCCATCGAAGGACGCCCGAACCGGCGGCCCGAAGACATTGCACACCAAGTGGGCCTTTCCTCACGTGGCCAGCGGCGGGGCATGGAAGGCCCGGGCGGCTACCATTCGGCTGCAGGCCAAGGTGGCGCTGGGCCTCTACCCGATGCCGGAGCGCACGCCGCTCAATCCGGTGATCACCGGCCGGGTTGATTGCGGCGATTACACGGTGGAAAATGTTTCGATCGAGACTCACCCTGGCTATTACCTCTACGGCAATCTTTACCGGCCCAAGCTGAAGACCGACCGCAAAGTGCCGGCGATTCTCAACCCGCACGGCCACTGGGCGGAGGGGCGGCTGGTCAATCGCAAGGAAGGCAGTGTGCCGGCGCGGTGCATTAACTTCGCCAAGCGCGGCATGGTGGCATTCGCCTACGACATGTTCGGCTACAATGACACCAAGCAGGCCGGTGACCACCGCACGTACGCCAACGATTTGGTGAGCCAGCTCTGGGGGATCAACCTGATGGGTTTGCAGACATGGAACAGTATTCGTGCGCTGGATTTTCTCGAGACACTGCCGGAAGTTGACCACTCGCGGCTGGCCTGCACCGGAGGTTCCGGCGGCGGCACACAGACGTTCATGCTGGGTTTGGTCGACGACCGGCTCGCGGCGCAGGCACCGTGCGTGATGGTATCCCACTCCATGCAGGGCGGTTGCCTTTGCGAGAATGCGCCGGGGCTGCGCGTCCAGTTTTCCAATATGGAAATTTCCGCCGCCGTGGCGCCGCGACCGCAGATGCTCGTCGCCGCGACCGGCGACTGGACCAAGACCACGATGGAACTTGAGGGGCCGGGCATTCGTTCCGCCTACCGTGCGCTCGGGGCGACACAATACGTCGACTACGTGTTGCACGATTACGTGCACAACTACAACCAGGCCACGCGCGAGTCGGTCTACGGTTTTTTCAACAAGTGGCTGCTGACCGACTCGCCGAACACGTTGGAGAAGGAATTTCCATATGCCAAGGAACCAGACGACAAGCTGCTGTTTCTCGCCGTTGGCAAAGTGCCAGAG
>WTHH01000327.1 GCA_011523195.1 Verrucomicrobiales bacterium | reverse complement strand
GCCTGGTCGCGGCCGGTGTTGTCGAAGTAGTTCAGAATGGTGCGATCGATCCGGCCGTCATCGTTGATGAACATGGCCTGGGCGCTCTGGACAAAGGTCTGGTCCTTATACATGTCCAGCACCATGAAGAGGTAATTTCTGGAGACACGATCGAAGTGGTTTCCGCCCGGTACCTCCAACGGCTCGATCAACAGTTCGTGTGCGGCGGCGATGGCATCCTTGCTGTAGGCGTCGACGCCCAGCCAGCTCCGCAATGCCCGGGCCGTGTAGGCAATCTCAAAACCGCGCGCGGTAGTTTTGAGCAATTCGGCCAGCGCCGCCTCCGCTGAGGAGGTACCAATCTCGGCCAGCACATCCACCATCGCGATGCGCATGGTCGGCGGCTGCGAAAAACTCAGCGTGGCGCGAAAGTTTCGATAGCGCTTTGCGTACTCCTCGTCGTCCTCGCCCTCCCGACGGATCGCGTAGTCAACATCCTCCATCTTCTCGAGAAATTTGCGGATCGCCGGCACGGACGCATCACCCTGCCGGATCAGGCTTTCCATGAGGAAGTTCAACCGGCGCGTGTCGACCCGGCGGCTCTTGGAGCCGATGCGGAAGTCGAACATCTCGTCGAGAATGTCGGCCACCGGCAGGTAGCTAGTGATCGGCCCGGCGTCCCCGTCGACGAGTTGGGCCTGCAGCATCTTGAGCCGGGCATCGGCGTTGTCGTATCGTTTTTGCAGGCTGGCCAATTGACGTTTCAACTGCTCAACACGGGGGGACTTCGCTGGGGAAGCCTCAGGAGCCGGAGCCTCGCCACAGCCCACCGCCAGCACGGCCAAGCCAAGGGCCGTAGTCAGAATCAGGAGAAGTTGAGTTCGTTTTTCCTTCATTGGAAGAGTGGTGACAGGCCAAGCGCTTGGCCAAGCGTATCACCCGCCGGGCCGCCCGGTAATGATCGTCGGGCCGCCCGGTCCCTTGGCCGGCCTGGCGCCGGACGTTCGTTGCTCGCGCCTGGCCTGATCGCGGATTTTTCGAAAATCGTTGTGCATGGCATCGTACCGCTTGTCGTCACCGAAATCCCGCTTGGCCAACTTGGATTCCACGCGGCCAGAGTAAATCTCGCTGGCCCGGCCCATGATGTCATCCTCGCCATACTGGATGGTGCTCATCAAATCCAGCCGGGACCGCAACAGCTCCGGTTCGTCGATGTCGTCCATGGAGCGGATGGTCTGCATCTTGACCTCCAGCGAATATTTGTCGCTGGTCATGATGTCGCGGAACAGCGAATCGCCCTGCGGATCGTTCCGGCCCATGGATTGCACGGCGACCTGGGTCAGTTGCATCATCTCGTCGTCCCGCAATTCGCCGCTGCGCATGGCCTGTGCCACGGATTGTATCGCGTGCTCCCTGCCCACCTGCTCAAAGTAACGTAGTACCGACCGGTCGATCCGGCCGTCCTCCTTGACGAACATTTCCTGCGCGGTCTCAATGAATGTCTTGTCCTGATACATCTCGAGCACCATGAAGAGGTACTGCCTCGAGGCGGCGTCATACTTGTTGCCCCCATCGAACGCGATCGGGTCAGTCAACAGTTCATGGGCCGCACCCAGTGCCTCGTCGCGGTAGGCATCCCTGCCGGCAAGGTCGCGGAGTTTCTTGGCACTATAGGCCACCTCTAATCCGCGTCCGGTACTGGCGAGCACGTTCGCGATGGCGGCCTCTGCTTCCGACCCGCCGATCTCCGCGAGGATATCGATCAGGCCAATCCGCAGCGAGGGCGGGGTCTCGAATTCCAGCGGCACATGCACCATGCGAGAGCGCCAATAATCGATGTCCCGGGCCATGTCCTTCTCGGAGCGTGAGGCGTCAAAATCGACATCTTCCATTCGGTCGAGGAACTTGCTGATATGGGGCACGGCGTCCTTGCCCTGCCCCGCGATGCTCTCGAAGAGGAAACCCAGTCTACGACGTGCCGAGCGCCGGTTGGACGAGTTGATCTTGAGCTCCATCAATTCCTCGATGATCTCGGTAACGGAACGGTACGACCCCACGACCGATGGCCCAGCGTCGCTACCCAACTGAAGCAGAAGCTCGTTGATCTCTGAATTAACGTCGTCGAGGTCAGCCTTCTTGGCTGCAACCTGCTTCCTGAGGTCGTCAGCCTCTGCAGCGTGGTCGGCCACGGCATCCTCGCCTGATGGCTGGCCGCAGCCCAGCAGCATTGCCACCGCCAGCAGCAGCACCGGTATTTTTGTGTCCGAAATCATTCCGGCTCATGTCTGCATTACCCCGTTTTGCAATGGGGAGTTACCGCCAAACAGAGGGAAAGAATGCCCTATCGCAGTGCGAAAGCAACCCGTTCGTGGCACAAAAAAACGCCGGCTAACCGGCGTTTTAAAGCTTTACCCAGTGAAGTTACGGGGCTGGAACCACTGTAGGCTGATTTCTACGTTCTCCTCCTCTATCTCGATCCCCTCCTCTATCTCTACCTCGTCCCATATCACCAAAAGCATTACGCCAAAAATCACCACCTAAATTTCTCATATCATCGCGCATGTTGTACTCCTCGCCGTTGATCTTTGCTTCGATTTGCCTGCTATACATTTGGACAATTTTATCTTGGCCGTCATTTCCAGAACTGGGAATATTCTGCATTAACTGAAGCCTAGCCCGTAGAGTGTCATTGTCGTCAACATCATCCATCTCACGTAGAGCCGACCATTTCACTCGCATATCATAGTCATCACTGGACATTATATCATTAAACATCTGGTTAGCTTGCGGATTACTACCTGTGTACTTAATTCCAGCTCTAGCCAAGTCTGCCAAGTCCCCTCGGTCTGTGACGTTACCACTATTAAACGCTTGAAATATTGAACTAATCGCCTGCTCTTTTCCTACATCATCAAGATAATCCAATACTGTATCATCAATTTTACCATCATCGGTAACAAGCATCCTTTGAGCAGATTCTATGAATGTTTGATCGTTGTACATTTCCAAAACGTTAAATAGAAAACGTTTGTTATTTCTATCAAAGCTGTTGGGATTTGGAATCTCCACAGGGTTAGTCAAAAGATCATGTGCAGCTGCGATTGCCTCCTTTTTAAAAGCATCATCTCCCATCATTTCGCGAACAGTCTTTGCCACATAAGCAACCTCAAACCCTCTAGCAGTTGATTCTAAAACTTCACCTAAAGCTGCCTCCGCACTTCTTCCTCCAATTTCCTTAAGCACATCAATCAAGCCAATGCGAAGTGATGGTGGCTGATCAAAGTTTAGAGAGGTTCCACGCGAGCGGCTTCGCATTCGCTCCATCCAGTCCCCGCCTCGTCCTCGCCCTCGTCCTTCCCGACCCTCTTCCTCGGAGCGTTCTACAGCGAACTCCACGTCCTCCATCTTGTTAAGATAATCTCGGATGACCGGCACAGAGGCATCACCGCGCTCCTTAAGGCTTTCAAGTAAAAAGCTTATACGCCGCTGCATGGCCTTTTTATTAGCAGAAGTCATCTTGAGATTAGTTAATTCATCAAGGATTTCATCGGCCGAAGGGCCGGCAGCGACTACTGTGGTCGAGCCCAAGTTATCCGCCCTCGCCTCATCAAGATCTTCTTGCCGTTTCTTGAGACTGGCCTTTAGGAGTTTATTTTGCTTTTCCAAAGCCTCCATTTTAGAAGCATCAGCGGAATCCTGAGAGTTAGGTGCCTGCCCGCAACCCACAGCGACTGTCACCAACGCGATGGTGCAAGCATTAGTCAGCTTGTTTATGAATGGAATGGTTTTCATGTTTTTTCCCGTTTTACAGCTTTTCGAACAATTCTGTTACGTCTGGTCGGTATCCTTAGTTACAACTACCGCGACGCAGGATGCACTCTTTTAACAGGATTGCAACCCGTTCAGCACCCTAAAACCACCCCAAGTCGGCCGAGGCTTTTTTGCGCTTGGCCAAGCAGGTACACTTCGCCCGGCCATGGGACAACCCGTACTCAAACGAACGCCACTTTACGAAACACACGTCGCGCTAAACGGCCGCCTGGTCGAGTTCGGCGGCTGGGAGATGCCGGTTCTCTACACCAGCATCGTCAAGGAACACCTCGCCGTTCGCGATGCCGCCGGCCTGTTTGACATCTCGCACATGGGAGAATTTCTCTTCGAGGGGCCGGACGCGAAAAAGTTCCTCAACAAGCTGCTGACCAACGATCTCTCGCGGCTCGAGCCCGGCCAGGGGCAGTACTCACTGCTATGCCAGGACAACGGCGGCTTGATCGATGACTTGTACGCCTACCGGCTTGGCGAAATCCGGTACCTGCTCGTCGTTAACGCCTCGCGGGTGGAGGTCGACTGGATGTGGATTCGCGCCCAGCGCAACACGCGCTACAAGTCACTCAAGCTCGAGATGACCGACGCCTCCGGCGACCACGCCGCATTGGCATTGCAGGGGCCTAAGTCCGCCGCGATTCTCGACGGCCTGTTCCCGGCGGCAGTCGAGCTGGAGAAAAACCGGATCGCCGAACTCGAGTTTGGCGGCGCGCCGATCTGGATTTCGCGAACCGGCTATACCGGTGAGGACGGCTTCGAACTGATCACGATCAATGACCAAGCGGTCGCACTCTGGGAAAAACTCACCGTGCTTGGCCAGGCGCTTGGCCTAGTGCCGGCCGGGCTGGGTGCGCGTGACACCCTTCGCACCGAGGCCGGTTACTCCCTCTACGGACACGAGCTGACCTCCGACACGACACCGATCGAAGCTGGGCTGGGCTGGGCTGTGGCCGACCACAAGATCGGCTTTGTCGGCAAGGAGACCTGCGTCGCGCAAAAACAGGACGGCGTCTCGCGCAAGTGCATCGGCTTCAGGATGACCGGCAAGAGCGCCCCACCCCGCGAACAGTACCTCATTTTTGCCGGCGACGATTCCGGGCGCGAGATTGGCGAAGTGACCAGCGGCACCCAGAGCCCATCGCTCGGCTGCGGCATCGGCCTTGGCTACGTCGAAACCGCCTTCGCCAAGTCCGGCACCCCGATCGAGATCGAGATTCGCAACCGACGCTTCCCGGCCGAGGTGGTGCGGCGGCCGATTTTTAGAAAACCGGATTGACCACCGGGCCGCTCCTTGGCTAGAAGACTCGCACGATGTCAGACATACCCACCGACCTGAAGTACGCCTCCTCACACGAATGGGTTCGTGTCGAGGGAGACACCGCCGTCATCGGCATATCCGACCACGCCCAACAAGAGTTGACTGACCTCGCGTTCATCGAGCTGCCCGAGGTCGGGGCGGACCTGAGCGCGGGCGACGCTTGCGGCGTGGTCGAGTCCGTCAAGACCGCCAGCGACCTGTACGCGCCGGTCAGCGGCGAGGTCACCGAGATCAACGACGCGCTCGAGTCCGAGCCCGGCACCGTCAACGAAGACCCTTACGGCGACGGCTGGTTCTACCGCATTCGCCTCAGCAACGCCGACGAAATCGAAGACCTCCTCTCCCCCGAAGACTACGCCGAGCAGGTCAACATCTGACCCCCACTTGGCCAGGGAAACCCTTAAGAACCGCCTCAACGCTGGAGCGTGAGCCAAAAATAGTACGTGTGCGTTGTATTTTTGTTGCCTTGGTTCCCCGGCTTGGGCACAATTTCTGGCAAAGGGCTTTTTGGGTTGCCCTTTGGATGTCATGAAACGGTTCATACTCGCCTCTTTTTCTCTGCTCTTCGCGCTTAGCCAAGCGCCTGGTCAAGCCGCTGAAATCCCCGCCGCCCCGGCGGACAGTTGGCCGATGTATCGCGGCACCGCCTCGCTGACCGGCCTCTCGAAAAGCAAGCTCAGTTCGTCGCTCAAGCAGCTCTGGGCATT
>WTHH01000321.1 GCA_011523195.1 Verrucomicrobiales bacterium | reverse complement strand
CGCCACCACCTACGACATCGAGGTGTGGGCACCGGGCCAGGGCGACTACCTCGAGGTCTCCAGTTGCTCCAACTGCGAAGACTACCAGTCCCGCAGGATGAACCTGCGCTACAAGGATGCCGACGGCAAAAACCGGCACCCGCACATCCTCAACGGCAGCGGCACTGCACTGGCCCGCCTGTTCGTGGCATTGATCGAGACCTACCAGCAACCCGACGGCAGCATCACCATCCCCGAGCCGCTGCAAAGCTACCTACGCACCGACCGCATCCCGGCAAGTGAATAGTGACTTACGAGCAAAACCATACACATTTTCACTCTTATAGGGCCTTGGCCACTTTGACGAAGGAGCCAGCCCTGAAGTAGCCAGGGGTGCCAGTCCCGGGTTGGACGGCCCAAACAAATCAGCCCTGAAAGGGCGACACCAACCGTGACAATGTCCTGCCGAAACCGAAAAACTAACTACCGGCGATGAATATTTTTCATGTCAGCAGCGAGGTGTTTCCTTACTCAAAAACGGGCGGGTTGGCTGACATGACGGCGGCGCTGGCCAAGGCACAGGCCGTAGCCGGGCACGAGGTCACGCTGGTGACGCCGCTTTATCGCGGTATCCGCGACCAGTTCGAGGGCATCAAACCAAGCGACACGCAGTTGTCGTTTCCGCTAGGCCAAGCGAAAAAAACCGCCACCGTTTGGACGCATAACCCCGCCGAAAACCTGACCATTTTGTTTCTCGATCAACCGGAGCTTTTCGATCGCGAAAACGTGTACGGGGAGGACGACGACGCCGAGCGGTTTATCTTTTTTTCAAAGGCCGCCACGCGCCTGGCCAAGCGAGCGGACATCATACACGCACACGACTGGCAGAGCGCGCTGACCATGCCGCTGCTCTCGCTTGGCCAAGCGCAGATCGGCACGGTTTTTACCATTCACAACGCCGCCTATCAGGGCCGCTTCGGGCGTGACAAGTTCGAGCTGACCGGTTTGCCGGATTCGTTTTTCAACTGGCAGCAACTGGAGTTTTACGACGACATCAACCTGCTCAAGGGAGGCGTTGTTTTTGCAGACCTAGCAACCACGGTCAGCCCCCGCTACGCCGAGGAACTGCTAACTCCTGAGTACGGCTGCGGATTGGAGGGCGTCTTTCAAGCCAAGGGCAGCGCATTGACCGGCGTCCTCAACGGTGTCGACTATTCCGAGTGGAATACCAACAATAATCCGCACCTCGTCGCCCCGTTTTCAGCGGATGCGCCCGAGGGAAAGGCCGCGAACAAAACCGCGCTGCAGAGTGAACTGGGACTGGACGAGCAACCCGGTTTGCCGTTGCTCGGCAATATCAGCCGGTTCGCCGAACAAAAAGGAATCGATATATTACTGGACGCGCTAGAGCAGCAACTTGCTGGCGGGGTAGCCTTTCAGTACACCGGGCTTGGCAGCGGCGATGCCCGGCTGGAACAGGCGATGAGCGACTTGGCTAAGCGGCATCCCGGCCGTATCGCAATCCGCGTTGGATACGATACTGCACTGGCACATCGAATAGAGGCCGGCTGTGATTTTTTTGTAATGCCGTCTCGCTTTGAACCGTGCGGACTCAACCAACTTTACAGCCTGCGCTACGGGGCGATTCCAATCGTTCGGGAAACCGGAGGGCTGAAAGACTCAATCATTGACCTTAGCCAAGGCGATGACACGGCCACCGGCATTAAATTTGAACAACCCAACTCCGACGCGCTTGGCCAAGCGCTTGGCCAAGCGTTTAAGCTGTACTCCGATCCCTCACGCTTGGCCAAGGTGCGCGACAATGGGATGCGGGCCGATTTTTCGTGGTTCCGCACAACAACCGAGTATGACCGGCTTTACAATACCATTAGACAATGAAAAAAGCCGGCCGTATTCGAGACCGGCTTTTCGGCAAAATGACTCCCGATTAGTGTGCGGGATTAATGTTGGTGTTTCGGCCCGGAGGCGAAGCCGATTCCTGTTCGGCTTTAGAACCACTAGGAGAACCGAGTTTACGCTCGACATTTTGAAGCCGCTTACGCTCATCCTCAGTAAATTCTGCCTCAGCTTCCCTCACCCCTGGAAGTCGCATTCTCTCTTTATTGCTCATAATCGCAGCTTCCTCTGGTGTATCGAGGATTGTGGGGCGTATTAGCACAAGAAGTTCAGAACGTTTGTTCTGTTTGCTATTGTTCTTGAACAAGTTGCCGAGCACTGGAATATCTTTTAGGAAAGGAACACCACTCTCAGTATTATTTTTTGCAGATCGTATATATCCGCCCAGCAAAATAGTATCTCCATCTTTAACGGATATTGTCGACGTAGCCTCCCTCTCTACTGTCTGCGGGGCCTTGTTGCCTCCCCCTTCTGCTTGCCCTCCGCCAATGTCCACAAACCCTACAAGTTCCGAAATAGTTTGGCCGATTTCCATCACAACTAAATCATCAGGGGTTATATAAGGAGTAACATCTAATGTAATACCAACATCCAAAAATTGGGTGTATCCTCCGTATCCTCCGTATCCTCCGTATCCTCCGTATCCTGAACTGTATCCGCTACTACCTTGATAAGGAACCCTTTCCCCATTGAAAAAAGTAGCAGGAACAGCGTGACTAGTCTGAATTCTTGGCGTTTGCATTAATCTGGCAGAGCTACTATTCGCAACAGCACTCATTGCAAAATCCAAACCATCTTCATATCTGCTCAAATAGGAAAACCCACCAGATAGCATACCAGAAGTGAGTGTTCCTACCGCATTTCCTGTAGCCTCAGCAACAACCTGTGCATTACCGCCATTACCTCCCTGACCCGGTTGAACGGTTGGATTTGTTGGAGCCGGAGTATTCGCAACCATTGAAGGCCCCCCATTTTTAGACCCGGTAATAAAGTTGGGATTACTCCCGCTCGATTCATTCATGAGAATGTTAACGCCTGTGTCCATACCATCCGAAAGATTTACATTCACGATAATGGCTTCAATAAGAACCTGCGCCAATATACTATCAACTTCCTTAACTATTTCATCAATTTTGGCCATATCGCGGTCGTTTGCGAAAACAATCAATGAATTGGAACGGTAATCAGGTACGATCCGTGCATTTTCTAAAATTTGAATATCACCGCCTGATGCTCGGTTAACTATGCTCTGCAACCGATTCCGAAAAGAACTCGATGATGAGGACGGATTTGATGAAGTCCTGTTTTGCTGCAGACTACTCGTCCCGGTTCGAGATGTAGTCCCGGTTCTCCCTGTGGTACGTGATGAAGAAGTTCTCGATGAACTCGACGAGGGCCTAGAAGAACCTCCTCCTTGCCCAGTGATCAAAGTCTGCATTGAGTCATAGATCTCCTCCACTTTGCCATAGCGAATAGGGATAACCTTAAGCTTAAAATCCTCGTCTGGCTTGATATCCACTCGCTCTATCAGTTCAAGCATACGTTTGACGTTAGATGAATTGTCACGCAAGACGAGCGTCTTGCTGACGTCGAGAGCCACAATACCGGCCGGATTCTTAGCCATAGGGGTAATCATCGCTGTAGCCTCACTAGGAAGTATGTGCTTGAGCTGAACGATGTGCGTCACGAACTGATTTGCCTCCGGCAACTCGTTTGAATCGGTGATCGTTGAGAACGCCGCACCTTCCTGTAACGCGTTGGCGCTTGGCACGAAGGTGATGAATTTTTCGCCTACCGGGATCGTTGTGTAGCCGTTGAGCGAAAGGACGCTGTCCATCGCCTGGATGGCCTCCTCGACTGTCAGCGGCGTCTGCGCCTCGAGCGTGACATTGAGGTTGGGTAACGCCGACTGGCGCAGGATAGTGCGGTTGACGTAGTCGGCATAAATCTTGAGGAACTGCTCGATCGGCATGTTGACCAGTTGCAGGTCAGCCATCGGGATGACGTCATCCATGGCCAACGGCGCGTCCTCGCCCTCGGCTGCCTCGTTGTCCAGTGCGTCGAGGATGGCGTTCGCTGCCGCGTCCGGGTCGGCAGTGGGATCGGCGGCTTCATTACCACCGGGAGCCGGGGGCGCGGGAGGAACAGGGACGGGCGGCGAAGGCGGTACAGGAGGTTGTTGCGCTTGGCCAAGCGCGGCCAGTGCAAGAGTCAACAGACCAGTAGTCAGGAATTTCATGACGTTTGATTGGTTAAAGTTTCGTTTCATTGTGATGTGCGGACGCGTCGCGTCGGGATGCGTCGCTTGGTGCTGGCCGGTTCGGGAGTCGGCTTGGCTTCAGGTTTGGATTCGGGCTTATCCTTGGCGGCGTCGACAGGATCGGTGGACGGCTTGGCTGGTTCAACCGGATTCGCCGCCGGCTCGGGAGTAGCGCTTAGCTCAGCCGTGCCCTCCCCGGCTTCATCCGCCGGGGGGGCAATGTAATCTTTTTGGTAGCTGGCTGTTACTGTCGCCAAACCTCTCAATTTAGTTGGATTAGATTGACCATCAGGAGAAACGCTAAATCTACTAATACGCATCAGCGAATCCTCGTCACCGCCCAGCCTCATAAGAAAATTAACTATTTGTTCCTCCTTCCCATTGAATTGAATTCGCATACTTTGTTCCACAAAAAAATCGCCGGGCTTGGAAGTTTGTTTACCGAAATCATAAATATTCAGGCCGCTTTCCCGCTTTAGGCGAGCCACTTTGCTTCGCAGGTCGACCTCCTGATTCCGATTCTCCACTGCGGAGTTCATCCCCTCCAATTCGGCTATTCGCTTTTTGTATCCGGCATCTTTTGCAATCTCTGCATTGAACTTTGTGATGTTATTTTTTGCCTTAACGATCTTTGCATTCGTCTCTCCAGGATCGTCGATGCTGGTGAACGCCATCCATGCCAGCACAACCATCAAAACCACCACCACAGACATCACCAGACGCCGCTCGGCGGCGCTCATGTTATACTTGTCAAATATGCTCTCGCTACTCGGCATCGAATTCACACTTTAATGTCCAACTTATTTTCCCTGTTTTTCTGTCGGCTCGAATGCGCTCATTGCTCACGCTGGAAAACAAAGGTTGTCCTTCGGACGATTCCAATCTTGTAAGAGCTCTTTGGTAATTCAAAACACTTTCATCCGCCCCCGATACGGCTTCTCCAGTGAGCGTCAGCTCCCTGCCGGATTTCCCGTCCAAACTCGGCACCCATTCAAAATCAATATTCTTAAATGATAATTCTTTCGGTAAAATTTTTGTTACCTCGTACCACGAATCGAGGGCGGCAGACTTCAATGCCTTTCTTTTTTCAAGTGTTTCTATGCGGGCCTTGGACGCCAACGCATTGGTGTAAGCGCGCCCCTTGACTCTCTCATTCTTGACCAACCCGTCCAGTTTACTCCCCAAATATTGGGCATAACCAAAGTAGGCAACCAAAGAAAGCAGCATGATAGCAATGGCTCCCTTGATTCCCTCCATCCAAAGGCCATCCTGAAATCGTTGCCGGTAACGCACAGCGTAGTCTTCAAGCATCAGGCCAGGAGCCGTCGATTGTGTGGCATACTCGGCTGTCGCTGTCGCTAGATCCACATCACTCATCGGCTCAACCTCCCGGATATGGTCGCCAAAGCACTTGGCCAAGGCCGGCTTCCAATCGGCCGCCACCTCGCCGCGCTTGGCCAAGTGGCAGGTCACCTCGGACGGCATCCAGCCGGCCACCTCACCCGCCCATGCCACGCGATTGATTTTCTCCACCAAAGCAGCGCGGCTTTCTTCGTGTTCAGGCAGGTTGAACGAGTTCACGTCACGCAACCTTCCACCAAACCACCACGAGACCAGCGCGAGTACCGAGTCCGCGCCCTGCACCAGTTGAATATGTGCGCCGTCCTCCCTTGGCCT
>WTHH01000477.1 GCA_011523195.1 Verrucomicrobiales bacterium | reverse complement strand
CGTTGAGCACAGAGGCAGGGATTTCGGCTTCGACCGGCGCGGCCAGCCAGGCGGTCACGGCGGCAAGTTGCGAGCCAGCGATTGCGGATGCGTCCGGCAGATCGGCCCATTGCAAATCCAAAGTCACTTCACCCGCCTTGGCTCGGCGCAGCGGAATCTGTTTCACCTTTTCGCCCTGGATCAATTGCAGCCAAAGCGGTGTGTTCGGGTTGCAGTTGAAACCGGCGATGTCGTTGAGGTCGGCGCGTCCGGCCTTGGTTTTTCGGGAGGCAAGAACTTCGTATTTTGAATCGAGCAACTCGGCCTGAACTTCTATCCGTTTGCCGCCGTCTCGCACGCGCACGAACACATCATCCTCGACGTTCTCGTCGCTGCCCTTGCCGCTGTAGCGGTTGGTGACATCGAAGGCGTTTACCTGTGTCGCCTCGATGTCCCAGACCATCGGGAAACGGGTGCCGGTTTTTTTCCACGACGTGGCGTAGATTGCGTGGCGCCAGTCGGCGTTGTCAGCCTTCGATGCCGCGCCGACGAACCAGCCGCGGTTCAGGCCTGAGGCGTTGTATTCGTCCGAGCCGGTGAAGTGCCATCCATCGTCCCAAATTTCCGTCCAAGTGTGGTTGCCGCGCTTGTTGGCCCAGAGCGGGGTGCCGACCACACGTGCCGCCACGCCGACTGAGCGGCAGGCATCGACGAGAATGATCGACAGGCCTGTGCAGGTCGCGCGGCTCTGCTCGATCGACTCTGATGGACTCTGGTTCGGCTTTTTGCGGCCGGTGTTATAGTGGACATTGATCAGGTTGAAGAGTTGACTGTTGAGCGCCTGCACTGCCTCGGTTGGGGTGGCGGCCTTGGCCACCAGTTTGCGGCATTTCTCATAAAATTCAGGCCGCCAACTCTCTCTCGTCTCGTCGAGGCTTGCGTACGGCAGGACGTCGTTGAAAAACAGCTCCTCCGGCAGCTTGGCACACCACGGGAACTCTACGCGCGCCTTCATCGCCAGGTCGAGATTTTCCGTGAGGAACTCGCGGTCTAGTTGCTTGAGATCCGACTCCGGCATACCCTCGATGAGGAATACTGCGGCACGATGGCCAAAATCTCCGTGAGTTTTTTTTGCTGCAGAGATGAAAGCTTCCAGTTCGGAACGATTATCGCCTGCTTTCACCAAAGCCCTTTGAGATGCCTTCTCCGCTTGGCCAAGCGAGATTACAACAATGGAAATGAATGTTGTTAGAATGTGTTTCATTCGGTTTAAAATCATGCACCGCATGGGGTGCAGATTAGCTGTGCCACAGTTCCAACGCAACTCAGTGAATATCAACTCCAGACTAGTTGATATGCACTTGACTGAGGGAATTGGCTTAGCTGAAAGTGCCGCTTCAGATTAGCAGAGACATTTATTTACTTTAAAATCATGACTGTACCCAACTACATCACGATATTTAGACTTTTGCTGGTACCTGTTTTTGCGACTTACATAATAGATTATTCTAATAATAATAAAGAATTGAGTTGGTGGATTGCGGTAATCTCATTTTGCTTAGCTTCAGTTAGTGATGGCATCGATGGATATATTGCTCGTCGATTTAAACAACGAAGTGAATTGGGCGCTTTTCTTGATCCGTTGGCAGACAAACTTTTGTTGCTTTCAGGTATAGTGGTTTTGAGTTTTCCAAGTGATTATCTTCCCCAATTGCCGCTTTGGACTGTTGGTATGATATTTGGCCGAGATTTAATCCTGTTATTGGGATATTTAGTGATCAATCACTGGGTAGGCAGAGTTAAGGTTAGACCTCACTTTTTGAGTAAATGTGCCACTGTTTTACAGATGGTTTTGGTGGCTTGGGGAGTGCTTGGTTGTAAGCACCAATTCGGACTAGGGGACGAATCGCCTATTTTCAACTTTTGGTGCCTTTCGGCGACAGTCTTAACTGGATTAACTCTTTTTATTTATTTTCCTGCGGGTATGGCTCAACTCAGAGCGGTTCCGGCAAGTTCCCCAAGCCAGGATCAGTCTCTAAACATGGTTGCAACAACTATTGAGGTAGACTCTCTTGTATCGATGCCAAATAAAAAAAATACCCGCAATGATGCGGGACTTAATGAAGATAATTGACGAGAATCTAATTATGTGATTCTCTAGTCCTTGTATTGTTGTTGGTTGAGGCTTGCTGCATTAGCGCCGCGCGGCTTCCCGGTGTGGCACACTCGACGCAATTTGTGCTTTCTACGGTGTCCCCCTTGGCTTGCTTGGCGTTGGATTGGGAACAACCCGAGAATACTGCAACCAAGCCAAGGCCTAGCGCAGCAATCATCAAGAAACCGTTTAAGCGAGACTTCATTTCAACGCGCCGAAAGTAATTCTATTCTTGGCCTGAATCAAGCACCGCCGATCGGCTAAGCATGTAACCTGGCCCACGCGTTTGAGGTATGTCTTTTGAGGTTATGATAATGAGACTAATTATTTTGTACGGTTGGTTTATGGCTGGCGTTCTGGCGTGGGCCGGGCCGGGGAACGGGGAGGAGCCTTCCGGTGGTGGGGACGGACACGGTGACAGCGGCGGACTCGATTTCGCCCTGAAACCGAAGGGGCTTGGCCAAGGGGGCAAATTCCAATTTAGCATCGATGGGCCTGCGGTCGAATACTTTAGCCAATTCCTTGGGGACGGTTTTCATGTCGAGAGTTCGACCGACCTAAAAAACTGGACCGAGGTCGAGCTACTCAAGGCGACCAAGGAGGAAACGGTTTTTCAGGACGAGGGTGACCTGGGGAGTAGTCGTTTTTATCGCGTGCGCTATGCCGGGGAACCGTCTTCGTGGGGGATTATTCGCGATCGTATCCTTGGCCCGAACTGCGCCGGTTGCCACAGCAAGGGAACCTCGTTCGCGAAGCAGTCTAAGCTCGTGCTCACTCCGGACGTCGCCTACGAGCAGCTCGTGAACCGCAAACCGGCAAACACATACGCGCTGGAGGATGGGCTGGAACTGGTCGGAACCAAGGGCTTGGCTAGCGTGGGTAAAAGTTTTTTATGGGAGAAAATCAATGCCTCCGAGCAACAGCATTTTTATGATGACCACCCCGGCTATGGTTCTATTATGCCGCTTGGAACTGATCCTCTAACCGATGGTGAACTGAAGTTCATTCTTCACTGGATCCTAGAGGGGGCACCAGAGCACGGCGTCGTGGCGCGGGTTAGTGATTTGGCAGATACGCAACGTTATAGTCCTCCGCCATTCAAAGCATTGGATAAGCCTAAGAATGGGATTCAACTTCATGTAGAACCGTTTGATGTGCCTCCCAACTTTGAACGGGAATTTTTCATGTACAAAAATTTAAACAATCGTTCTCCTATTTACGTTAACCGTGTCCAGATTGAGATGCGCCCTGGTAGCCACCATTTCATTGGCTATCTACTTGACTCAAGTCGTCCTCTATTCTCTTTAGCAAAGCGGCTCTTTGTTCCGAATAGAATTCGTGATCTACATTTGCCTAATGGCGATGATGACCCGCTAGTTTTGGCATCTATGAATTATCATAATTTTTTTGCCGGCACACAGACACCGCGGTTTGATTATGAGTTCCCCAAGGGTGTGGCGCTACGGTTGCCGGCCAACACCGGACTCGACTTGAACACCCACTACGTCAATCGCGGCGAGGAGGCATTCGAGGGTGAGGTGTACATGAACCTGCACACCATCGAGAAGGCCGACGTCGAGCACGAGGCCAAGATTATCAACTTCAACAATACCGACATCGAGCTGCCGCCGAACAAGATCACCACCTTGACCCGTGATTTTCGGGCTACCGAGAAGATGAATATCTTTCAGCTCTTTTCTCACTCTCACGAGAAGACGGTTGAGTTTCGAGTTGAAATCGCTGGTGGGAATCGCGATGGCGAGCTGCTTTACATCTCCTACGACTGGGAACATCCCCCGGTGATGAAGTTCGACCCGCCGCTGGTCGTAAAGCGCGGCGAGACCATCCGCCTCAAGGCCACGTACGACAACTGGACAGACGAGACCGTCACGTTCGGCCTGCGCAGCACCGACGAAATGATGATCCTCTTTGGCGCCTATTACGCGGATTAGACCGGCCTTTCAGACCGCGGGCTGCAATTTTCGTTTTACAGGCGCCTGCTTTTCATTAGGCTGTCCCGCCCATGAAAAAACTCCTTTTGATGGCATTACTGGTGGCCCCGTTCGTGGCAGTCAACGCGGAACAGGCCAAGGGCAAAAAGAAGGGCGAGAAAGGTTTCATCAGCCTGTTTGACGGCAAGTCGCTCAAGGGCTGGAAGGTCAACACCGAGAACCCTAAGTCCATCACGGTCAAGGACGGCAACATCGTCATCGATGGGCCTCGCGCGCACCTGTTCTACGCGGGTGACGTTGCGGATGCTAACTTTAAGAACTTCGTTTTCCGGGAGCAGGTCAAGACCTTCCCCAAGGCCAACTCCGGCATCTACTTCCACACCAAGTATCAGGCCAAGGGTTGGCCGGATGCCGGCTTCGAGGCGCAGGTGAATAACACCCACGGCGACCCGAAAAAGACCGGCGGACTCTACGCCGTGAAGGACGTCAACCCGGCTCCGGCCAAGGACGGCGAGTGGTTCAACTACGAGATTCGTGTGAAGGGCAAAAAGATCACCATCAAGATCAACGGCAAGGTTACCTCCAGCTGGACCGAGGTGCCGAACGCCCCTCACCTCAAGTCGATGCCCGGTCGCAAGCTCGGCAGTGGGACCTTCGCTCTACAGGCGCACGACCCGCAAAGCGTCGTCCACTACCGCAACATCCGCGTCAAGCCGCTCAAGTAACGCGGCCGCGCGGCCGATCGCGGGTGAACATTCTCGACAAAATCGTCGCCCACAAACGCACCGAGCTCGGACATCTGCCCGACACGCCGGTGACGGTGGATACTCTGCGCGCCGGGGTGGCCCAACACGGTCCCCGGCGCGATTTTATTGGCAGCCTGCTCCGGCCGCGCAAGGGCAACCTAGGCCTCATTGCCGAGGTGAAAAAAGCCTCGCCGTCCGAGGGCGTCATCCGTGACGACTTCGACCCGGTTGCCATCGCCAAGACCTACGAGACCGCCGGGGCCAGCTGCCTCTCCGTGCTGACCGACCGCGAGTTTTTTCAAGGCTCACTCGACTACCTCCGCGCCATCCGCGAGGCCGTCTCGCTGCCCCTCCTTCGCAAGGATTTCATGATCGACGAGCGGCAGTTGCCCGAGGCGATCGAGCATGGGGCCGATGCCATTCTGCTCATCGTCGCCTGCCTAGATGACGAGACGCTAGGTTACCTGCACCGCCTAGCCACCGGGGCCGGCCTGGCTGCACTGGTCGAGGTGCACAACGAGGCCGAGCTGGAACGAGCTTTGGCCATCGACGCCCGCCTGATCGGCGTCAACAATCGAGACCTCACCACCTTCACCGTCGACCTCGGCACCACCGAACGCTTGGCCAAGCGCTTGGCCAAGCGCTTGGCCAAGTCCGGCGAAACCGAAAAAGTCCTTGTCGCCGAGAGCGGCATCCACACCCGTGCCGACGTAGAGCGCCTCGAGGCCTGTGGCTCCGACGCCATCCTTGTCGGCACCTCTCTCATGCGCCAACCCGACATCGCCGCCAAGGCCACCGAGTTACTAGGCTGACAGGGAGGGGCGAGCCTGCGAGTCCGTGGTTGGATTTTTTATGGCGCGCAAGTTTTCTCCGATCAGGAACCCAATCGTTGTGTCGCCCCATCGACGCTTGTGGACTCGCAGGCTTATCCCTCCAACATAGCGCTTGGTCAAGCGCTTGGTTATTCCGCCTTGCGCTTGGGTGTTGTCGCGGCTCAAGCTGGGT
>WTHH01000030.1 GCA_011523195.1 Verrucomicrobiales bacterium | reverse complement strand
GATGGTGGTGTCGTATATGAGCATGAAATAGGCCAGAGTTACGACACTAGCGTACCGTTTGCCGAAACTGGCCCTATTGCAATTGGCACTGGCGATAGACTTATGAAAGTCACAAAAGTTATCCCGGACGAAAAAACGCAAGGCGATGTTAATTTAATCTTTAAAACACGTAATTACCCAAATGGCGCAGAAACTACGCACGGCACATATTCTACAGCAAACCCAACTTCTGTGCGATTTCAAGGGCGGCAAGTGCGTATGAAAGTAGAGGCGAACCAAAACTCTGATTGGCGTGTCGGGATTATGCGTCTAGATGCTAGGCAAGGTAGTAAAAGATGAGCTTTTACGGTGTCCCACCGATTAGCGCAGATTTGCGTGTGTGGGCTGAAAAGTTTAGCAATTGGATACAAAGCACACGGTCTTTTCTAACGCACAGACGTGATTATGATAGTGCGGCAGAAGATGGCGTTATTTTATGGGATAGGACAGAAGCCTACCCAGTTGTCAGTAAATCAGATGAATTTCGCCAGATTGTGTTAGAGGGTGGGCACGCTAAATTTATACGCACAACGGCGCAGACGGCTGCGGCTGTTAACACTGCCTATAGCATTACCTATGATGCGCCCACCAATAAATACAAAATAGACAGAGACTCTACCAATAACGAGCGCATTGTATTTGAAGAAGCAGGTGAATACTTATTAAGTTTTACAGCCGAAATTACAGCTTCGGCTGCGGCAGATATTAAGTTTTATTTCTGGCCTTCTAAAAATGGCACAAATCTAGCAAATCTTACAATGATAAAAACAATACACAATAATGGTGGCGTTATGCTTGCGTCTAGAGCATATTTGCTTGAGCTCGCCGCCAACGATTATATCGAAATGAAATGGGCAGTAGATAACACAAGTGGAAGTTTAGGCGTAACAGCCGCAACATCGTTTTCGCCTGCTTCCCCGTCATCAACTCTAGCAATTACAAGAATCCATGCGTAGGGGTGTAAATATGTTAGATAATGTTGTAAGATTGCACACAAAGCCAAAGGTAAATATATTGCCAGTGCTATCTGAAGACATTGATAAGCATATCGGCAAAGGCATGGAGCTACTAGCTCCGGCGATACTGAGGCAAAGTCACAACGTCACAATGCAAGACGTTGAGGACGACATACGAGGAGGTGGATCTGTCATGTGGTTTATTCACCTCGAGGACACGTTAGTAGCGGCCATGACAACCGTGGTTGTAAAGCACCCTCAAAGAAAAAATTTAAAGATTGAATTTATTGGCGGTAAGCGCATGAGACAGTGGATGAACGAAGCAATAAATCTGATGAAGAAGTTGGCCATTGATGCAGGTCTCGACGCTATCGAGGCTGATGGCAGAAAAGGTTTTGAGAAATACGTAGATGCGTCGCCGTTTCAATCGGTGTATACTCACTATGAGATGGAGTTAAGATAATGGGTACTAAAAGCACAACAGAAACAAAATTACCCGAGTTTCAGAGAGAGTTTCTAGAGGAAACCGTCCTCCCATATGCTCAAGACATAGCGAGCAGAGAATTTGTTCCATACGAAGGTGAGCGCGTTGCAGGCATGACGCCTCTACAGCAACAAGCCATGACCGGATATGGAGCATTAAGTATGGGTGGCCCTCAGTTTGAACAAGCTGCGGCAACTTACGGAGATCTTGCAGGCTTTGGGGCGCCAACAATGGGAGCCGCACAGCTCGGAGACGTGGCAACTATGGGTGGCGTTGGCGCAGTAGAAGCAGCCCAAGCGCCAGATCAGATTGCGGTTGATCAGCTACGCACTGCCGACATGCAGGCGTACATGTCTCCATACACGCAGGGCGTAATTGAGAGCAGCTTGAGAACGTTAGGCGGAGCGCAGGACATAGCATTAGATAAAATGGCAGCGCAGGCGCAGGCGGCTCGGGCATTTGGCGGAAGCCGCCAAGGCGTAGCGGAAGCCGAAACACGTAAAGCATATGGGCAGCAAGCGTCAGACTTAGTTACTCAGCAAATGGAAAAAGCATTTCAGCAAGCGCAGAGAGCTGCACAGTATGACATCGGTCAAACTCAAGCCGCACGCACCTTGGCCTCGCAGCAACAAATGCAGGCTAACACTCTTGGCCAACAAGCCCGTGAGGCTGCGGCTGCCAGAGAGCAAGCAGCTCGAGCAGGCAACATGCAGGCAGCCAACCAATTTGCTCTTCAGCAAGCCCAGTTTGAACAGCAAGCGGCGGCGGCTAATCAGCAAGCGGCCTTATCTGCCGCAGGCGTCAGGGCAGGAGCAGCCGCCGGCCTTGGGGCGACGGCAGGACAGCAACTGCAAGCGCAGATGGCAGGGCTCGGCGCTCAGATGGGCGCAGGGGAGACGGCTCGCGGCTTAGATCAGGCAGCGTTAGACATTGCGTATGGCGAATTTGGCAGAGAGCAAGACTTCCCACTTACGGGCTTGAACGCATTGCTCGGCGCGGCGTCAGGTATACCTGCCGGACTTGGCACGACCACACAGCGTACTGGTGGGCTCGGGCCAATGTTAGGTGCGATAGGTAGCTTCGGTATGGGGCTTGGGCCTTATGGAATGAACTTACCATTTTTAAGAAGGTAGGAAGTTAAAATGGCACATAGATTAACACAAGAAGAAATAGACAGATTTGGCCTCAGAGACGCTATGGCAGGCGACATAGCTACGCCAGAAGACTTGCAGAAGATGAGCATAGCTACTGGATCTCCGGCAGGACAGTTGGCAAGAGGTGCTATGGATTTCAGTGTCCCGTCAATGCCTATGGGAGAGGGAACGGTAGTTAATCAGGCAGACAGAATTTTAACTAGCCCAATGACAAGCGACCCAATGATTGGCTCTGAAGGCATTGCGGCAGATGCTTTAACGGCACTTGGCATAGGGGGAAACATAAGACTTGCAGATCGGGTAAGTCCGCCGACAATGCCAGAAAAAGAAACAACCGTAACCGCGCCAAATGCCATGATGAGCTTGCTCGATCAGCCTATATCGCAAGACCCGTTTGAAAATTTAAGCAGAAACCAACGGGCAATGCTTGCATTTGCCGCGATTAAAGATGCAGGCATGGCGTTGCAAGGCAAAGAAGGTAAAGCATTTACTGGAACACTAGCAGGCTTTAGAGAGCGTGCTGACATGGAGCGTAAGCGCCAAGCGACGGCAGCTAGGCGTCAACTTATGGGCAATCTTATGGGCGGCATGGGTATGGGTGGTGCACAAGGAGGTCTAAGCCCAACGCAACAGCGTGACGCAATTATGAGCGCCCTCACTGGCCAACTTATAGATGCTCCCACTGCAAACATTCTTCTTGGTAATATTGAGAAACAAGAGTCTAACATGGCAGGAGCTTCAAAAGCCACGGCGATGATAGCAGATATTGATAAATTATTAGCTCTTGAAGGCTTAGATCAAATTGTAGGTGTAAAAGGCATAGCAACCGCCGCTCTTGAAACTTTAGGTCTTGGGGCATTGCTTCCACAGGCGCAAGTAGCCAGAGCTGTTTTAGACAAAATTAAAGGTGGCGTGTTCTTAAACGCATTTGAAAGCCTAAAAGGCGGAGGCCAAATTACAGAGTTAGAAGGTAAGAAAGCTGAAGAGGCAGGAGCTAGATTGCTTACAACTCAAAGCCCAGAAGATTTTAGAGCCGCATTGGCCGAGCTTAGATTTTACACTGATATTGCCAGACGTAGATCTATGGGGGAAAATATTCCGCCAGACACTTTTTACGAGCCGACAACTGGCGCGGCAGGATCTTTAAACGAAAGAAAACAAAAATGGCTTCAAGGCAATTAAAATGGCAGAATACACTGTAGAAGATTATCGTAGGGCCGCAAAGGCAGCTTACGAAGCAGGAGACATAGAGGCGGCAGAAGCATTAATTGAAGAGGGTATGGCGCTCGAGCAACGCCTCAAGCCTGCGCCAACTGGCGCTGAGATAGTCGAACAGTTTGATGACGGTGGGCGCATTTTAAAAAGCACACAAACCGGTCAAGAAACTTACGTTACTGACGGATACACTACATCAGATCCTACGCGCATAGCTCAAATACGAGCCGCAGGCGGTAAAGCCGGAGAAGTTTACAAAACGTCTATGGCCGAAGATATTATTAGCCAAGTAGGTGAGTTACCGGCAAGAGCTGCAAGCGCAATAAAAGGCGTGCCATTTATTGGCTCATATATTGACGAAATCATAGGGCAGTTTAGCCCAGAGGCAGCGCAGGCAACAAGAGCGGCGCAAGAGGCTCGAGAGATAGTAGCACCAGTTACAACCGGAATATCAAGAGCAGGCGTAGGTTTGGCGACTGCTATTCCTGCGGCCATAGCTGCTCCTGCAATATCCGTTACTCCGCTTGGTACTTCTTTATTAAGCCGTGTAGCCGCAGGAACTGGACTTGGGGCCGGCGTTGGGGCTTTGGAAGGCGCAATATACGGGTACGGCGAAGGGGCTACGCCTCAAGAGCGCGAGGAAGCTGCTAGACAGCAAGCACTATTTGGAGCCGGAGCAGGCGCAGTGCTCGGGCCACTGGGGCCAACTATTGGCGCAATAGGCGGCAAAATTAGAGGACGTCAGGTGTCAGCTCCTGCGCGTGAAATTGGCCGTCAGGTGGGCGCAAAAGAGCAAGCGTTAGGATTGATAAGCGAAGCAGCTCGCATGGACGCTCCGACAGCCGCAGCTAACTTGCAGCGTGCAGGGCGTTACGGGTCTCTTGGTCAAATGGGGCCGGCGACACGAAATCTGCTAGACTTGGCGGCTTCATCTACGAGCGAAGGCGCAGCCATTGCGCGACAGAATATTGAGGAAGTTGCAGGATTAGCAGGCTCTCAGTTTAACGATTTACTTGACGTGTCTTTAGGTGGGCCGCAGGCTGCTCAACAGTTACAAGACTTGCTTATGGAAGGTACTGCAACGGTTAGGCGCACTGAATATGACAAGGCTTATAAAGCGCCGATAGATTATGCCACTGCACAAGGGCGTAAACTTGAAGAGCTGCTAGGAAGATTAGACAGCGACGTAATAGCTAGAGCTGAACGCCTTATGAGGCTAGAAGGCCAACCATCACGGCAAATTCTAGCTCAGTTAGACGACGCCGGCAATGTTATTGGCTTTGAAACTTTGCCTGATGTAAGACAAATTGACTACATCACCAGAGCTCTAAAAGATGTATCACCTACCGCAGCTCCGGAAGAAAAGGGCGTATTAAGAGCACTGTCTGGAGATATACGAAAAACATTAGATGAAATAGTGCCGCAATATAAAACGGCCAGAGATATTGCCGGAGACGTAATTAGCTTACGCGATGCAATAGACTTTGGATCAAAAATGCTTAACCCAAAAACAACTCGATACGAAGTGCAGCAAGTTGTAGACGGTATGAGTAAATCAGAGCTAACTGGCTTAAAGCAAGGGTTAAGAGGGCAAATCGACGAAATGATGGCTAACGCGAAGGCGTCTCTGACAGATCCAAACCAAGATGCTCGTGAGATGATTAAGCCTCTAAAAGATATGCTAAGTAGAGCGTCAAAAGAAAAGATAACAATAATACTTGGCGACGAAGCGCCCACCTTCTTGCGTCAGTTAGACGAAGTTTATTCTGCTATGTCCATGAGAGCAGGAGTGGCTCAACAGAGTAAAACAGCTATAAGAGATATGGCTAAAGAGGCTGCAAGAGAAAGAATTGAACCGACAATGGGGCAGTTAATGGGTGAGCGTGGGCCATTTACGGGAGCCTTTGAGGCGCTACGACGAGAAGCAACGGAAACGCCATCTCAACAGCGTGCGTTTGAAACGCTAATGGGTGAAATTGCAGAGCCGCTTAC
>WTHH01000207.1 GCA_011523195.1 Verrucomicrobiales bacterium | reverse complement strand
GAGTCGATTCCCTTGCGAACCTTGGCGAGTGCAGCCACGAACACCCAAAGTCGGCTGTACAATTCCCGCGTGGCCTCCGCGAATACCCGCGCGTTCTCGGACTGCGTGAGATATTGCCAGCTCACCTTTACGGAGCTTAACAGCGCGATGAGCGAAGTCGGCGTGGCCAGCGTGATGCGGCGTTCCGCCGCCCAGATGATCAAATCCGGATCGCCCTCAAGCGCCGCGCTGAACAGCGACTCGGCCGGCACGAACATCACCACGCAATCCAGCGCCCCCTCGATGTGCTGCGGATAATTCCGATCGGCCAGTGCCTTGACGGTTTCGCGCATTTTTTTCGCGTGCTGCTCAATCGCCGCCTTGCGCTGGGCCGGCTCACTCGTTTCCAGTTCGTTGAGAAATGAAAGGTCCGGCACCTTGGCATCAATCACGATGTGCCGGTCACCGGGCAAATGCACGACGAGATCCGGACGACCCTGCTCCGCCTGCGCCTGCTCGGTGAAGTCACAATGCGCACTCAGCCCGGAAGCCTCGACCACGCGCCGCAGTGTTTCCTCCCCCCAGCGCCCGCGCTGCTGGCTCGAGTTCAGGATTTGCCGCAACTGCTCCGTCTCCTTCGAGAGTACCTGGCTTTGCTGGCCAAGCGACTCGAGCTGTTGCGAGACTTTCGAAAGCTGCTCCGTCTGCGTGCTGCTACTCTGAGCCAGCCGCTTTTGGTACGTGTCCAACTGTTCCTTGAGCGGCGCGACGAGTTTGGCCACGGCCTCTTTGCTGGTGTTGAGGTCGCCCTTGGCTGTCTCGTGCAGTTTGCCCAGCGTCTCGCCGGCCAGACGCACCAACTCCGGCTGAGCCTCCTTGAGGGCATCGGCGCTGAGTGCCTTGAACGACTCCTTCAACTGCGCGATTGCCTCGTCATTGGCCTGTTTAAGGGCAGCCAACTGCGCCTCGGAAGCTTTTTGATGCTCCTCAATTCGCCGCTCGGCCGCCGCCCGCTCGGCCTCGGCACGGGCGCCCTTGCGCGAGCCCAGCAGCCAGCCGATGACGCCGCCAAGCGCCGCCCCGATCAACAGCCCGATGATGACTTCCGGATTATCCATGAACCCCGTAAGCCTGCCTTCCCAAGTGCAAGCTGACAAACCGAATCGACCCGGCTGCGCTTGGCCAAGTGGGTTTTGGCCTTGGCGATTGGGCCGCGCTTGGCCAAGGTCTCGGCGCATTATGATGAATCGATATCTGCTTGCCGGTTTTGCAGCGATCGCGCTTGGCCAAGCGCCAGCCGAGGCGGCGCCCGCTTCAGCCAAGCCGTTTCCCCTACAAGGCATCCTGCCCAAGGCCGAGACCGGGGCGTTACGTTTTCTTGAGCAACACCCGAACTATGACGGACGCGGGATCACTGTGGCTATTTTTGATACCGGCGTGGATCCCGGCGCACCCGGCCTGCAGGTGACGAGCGACGGCCGGCCCAAGGTGGTCGATGTGGTCGACGGCTCCGGTAGCGGCGACGTGGACACTTCCGCCGTGCACGAGGCCAAGGACAGCACGTTGACCGGTCTCACCGGTCGGACGCTCAAGCCGGGTGGCGACTGGAAAAATCCATCCGGCAAATGGCGCCTCGGTATCAAGGCGGCCTACGAGCTTTTCCCTGGTGACCTGGTTTCCCGGCTCAAATCAGAGCGCAAAAAGGAGTGGGACAAGCGGCAGCGCGATCGGGCGGCGGCCCTGCAGGCCAAGCTCGCTGAGTTCGACGAAAAACATCCCTCTCCCAAGGGCGAAACTAAAAAGGAACGCGCCGAGTTGCAGGCACAGATCGACCTGCTCGCCTCGCTCAATGGCAGCTACAGCGATCACGGCCCGATTTATGACTGCATCGTTTTCAACGACGGCAAGGCATGGCGCGCCGCAGTGGACACCGACGAGGACGGCGATTTTGGCGACGAAAAACTGATGACCAATTTCCGTGCCGAACAGCAGTGGTCGACCTTTGGCAAACAGTCGATGATGAACTTCGCGCTCAACATCTACGACGACGGAGACACCCTCTCGATCGTCACCGATGTCGGCGCGCACGGCACGCACGTGGCCGGGATCGTCGCGGCCAATTACCCGAACAAACCGGAACTCAACGGCCTCGCCCCCGGTGCGCAGATCGTGTCGGTGAAAATCGGTGACCGCCGCATGGGCAGCTCGTCGATGGGCACCGGCGAAGTGCGCGGCCTGATCGCCGTGCTGGAGAACAAATGCCAGTTGATCAACATGAGCTACGGCGGTCCGACACAGGATCCGAACGACGGCCGGCTCGCCGGGCTGTACTCGGAGATCGTCAACAAACACGGCGTCATCTTCGTCGCCAGCGCCGGCAACAGCGGCCCCGCCCTCTCGACGGTCGGTTCACCCGGCGGCACGACCTCCGCTATATTTGGCATCGGTGCGTACGTCTCTCCCACCATGATGGAGGCACAGTATTCACTGCGCGAAACCATGCCGGCCATCCAGTACACTTGGTCGTCCCGAGGCCCGACATTTGACGGCAACCTCGGGGTGGACTTCAGCGCACCGGGCGGCGCGATTGCCCCCGTGTCCAACTGGACGCTGCAGGGCAACATGATGATGAACGGCACCTCGATGTCCTCCCCCAGCGCCTGCGGCGGCATCGCGCTGCTGCTCTCCGGCCTGAAACAGCAGGATCAAAAATGGACGCCGCACCGCATCCGCCGGGCGATCGTCAACACCGCCATGCAGATTCCCAGCGTCGAGCGATTCGCGCAGGGGCGGGGCGTGCTGCAGGTCGACAAGGCGTTCGATTATCTCGAAGCAAACAAGGATGCTCAGGATCACGACCTGCGTTTCGTGGTCAGCAACCGCAGCCAGGGAGGCCGCGGCATTTACCTGCGCGAGGCGTACAACACCGACCGCGCCGTGGCCTCTACCATCGGCGTCACGCCGACGTTTCACGAGGCAGCCGACAACACCGAGAAAGTCGCGTTCGAAATGCGCGTCAACCTCGAGTGCGCCGCCTCGTGGGTCGATCATCCGAAGCATGTCGTGCTGATGCACGGCGGCCGCAGCTTCAGTGTCGAGACCCATCCTCAATCGCTCACCGCTGGCATGCACTATACCGAGGTGGTTGGATACGATGCGGATCACCCCGAGCGCGGCCCGGTTTTCCGCGTACCGATCACCGTGCTCAAGGGCGAAGCGGTGGACACCACCGAGCCGCTGCATTGGTCGGAGAAACTGACGCTGACCCCCGGTCACATCGACCGCAATTTCCTCGAGGTGCCACAAGGAGCAACTTGGGCCGACGTGGTTTTTCGCACCGGCGAAATGGACGGCACCCGCCGGATCGTGATGCACACCGTGCAGGAAGTTCCGGGGCAGACGTTCAGCGAGGGCGGCACCCGGCAGTACATCACCGTGCGCGGTCAAAGCACACAGGTGCAGAGTTTCTCCGTCACCGGCGGCCGCACGATGGAGCTGGCTATCGCCCAGTTTTGGTCGAGCCTCGGGCAGACCGAAGTGCAGGTCGACGTCACATTCCACGGCATCAACCCAGACAGCCGCAAACTGCACATTGACGCCGGCAAACTCGTCACACAGGTCGATGTCAACGCCCCGCTTGGCAATGAATCCGTCTCACCAAGCGGCAGTTTCACCACCATCCGAAAGGCCATCGCGCCGAAGGATTTCATGACACGGCCGCTCACCGATGCACGCGACTCGCTTCCGGGCAACCGCACCATCTACGAGGCTGAGCTGACCTACTCGTTCAGCCTCAGCAAGAAAACCAGCGTTACCCCGCAGCCGGCGCTCGCGCTGGAGGATCAGTTTCACGAATCGTGGGAGTCGCTAATCTGGATGCTGTACGACAAGGCCAAGCGCTTCGTCGCCTCCGGATCGAGCGGCAGCCGCGGCACCACAAGCCTGGCAAAGGGCGATTACACGCTGAAGTTTCACGTTCGTAACCATGTGCTGAAGGATCTTAAGAAACTTAAGGACATGCGGCTCAACCTTGACCTCAAGCTGGCCAAGCCGGTGTCGCTCAAGTTTCAGGCCGACCCGGACAACGCCCTGACCGGCGGTGGCGGCTTCCGTTCCGGCACGCTGGCCAAGGGCAGCCAAACGCGGATTTATATCGAGCGCCCCGGCTCATTGCCAAGCGAGGCGTCGGCCGGCGACCTGCTGATAGGCAGCATCAGCTACGGGCAGGGTAACAGCAACCTGCTTGGCCCGGGTAAAAAACCGGGCGGCTTCCCGCTCTCCATGCGCGTCCCTCCGGCCAAGCCGGCCAAAGCCAAGCCAAGCGCGAGCGGCGGAAGTAAAAAAAAGAAGGAAAAATCCGAGGCGGAAAAATTAGCCGAGGCGATCCGCGACCTGAAAGTCGCGCGCTTGGCCAAGCTGCATAGCGACAAAAAAGCGGAAGACTTCGACCGCTTGGCCAAGGAGATCCTCGACGCCAACCCGAACCACCTCCCTGTTTTAGTTCAACAACTCAAGCTGCTCGACGGCGAAGCCAACCGCAAGAAGCACCTCAACAAAGTCATCGCCGCGGCCGACACGGTGATCGCCCAGATCGACACCGAAGCTCTGGCCAAGCACTACGGTGTAAAGCTCAAGCCCGACGATGAGGAGGCCAAGGCCGAACGCGCCAAGCTCGACAAAAAGTTGAATACGCTAACCGACGCACTCTACCGCAAGGGCCGCGCGCTGGGCTACCTCGACACCCAGTTTCGCGAAGGCGAAAACGCCGATAGCGACGAAACCAAAAAGAGATTGGAAGAGATCGACAAACAGTTCGAGGCCAACTTCGCCGAACTGCAAAAATGGGCTGAGACCACGGACGACAAGTTCGTGCTACTGCACATCCGACGCGACAATCGGCAGGGCCACATCGCCACCGCGTTGAAGCGACTCAATGAAAAAATCGGCCGCTCACCGCACGACCGGAAGCTGCAGAAAAAACGGATCCGGCTGCTCGGCGAATTGAAGTGGGACGAATGGAAGGCGCACGAAGAGACGTGGCAGATCCGGCGTTTCCCCGCAAAGTATCAGCCGTTTTAATTGGCCCGTGTCGTGGCTTTACAAGACATTCGTTCGACCGAACTTTTTTGATCGCGACTCCGAGGAGGCGCACAACCTCGTCATCAATCAGCTCAGCTGGACGGCGCGGCGGCGCTGTGCACTGAGCCTTGCGCGGAGGTTTCTCGGCGGGCCAAGCCTGCCGATCGAACTGTTTGGGCTGACGTTTCCCAACCCCATCGGCCTCGCAGCTGGCATGGACAAGGCCGGCGCAGCAGTCCCAGCATGGGAGGCGCTTGGCTTCGGTTTCAGCGAACTCGGCGGCATCACCCGCCATGAGCAGCCCGGTAATCCCAAGCCACGGATGTTCCGCGTCATCGAGGACGAGGTACTGATCAACCGCATGGGCTTCAACAACTCCGGCGCCGATGCCATGGCCAAGCGGCTCCGTGGCTGGCGCGACGACAACCGCTGGCCCGCGCATCCGGTCGGCATCAACCTCGGCAAATCGAAAGTCACCCCGCTCGACGAGGCTCCGGAGGATTACCTGTACTCGTTCAGTTCACTGAAGGATCTCGCCGACTTTTTCGTCGTCAACGTTAGCTCGCCCAACACGCCCAACCTCCGGCAGTTGCAGGACAAGGCCGCGCTGGGGGAAATCCTCGCGGCATTGCAGGAGGCCAACGATGCGCAGCGGCCGATCCTCGTCAAGGTCGCGCCCGACCTCGGCTTCGATGCGCTGGATGAGATTCTGGAATTGATCGAGCCACACAACCTCGCCGGGTTGGTGGCCACCAACACCACCATCGCCCGCCCCTCGGAAGACGGCC